>JAYYJC010000104.1:0-7266 GCA_036146655.1 Myxococcota bacterium
GTGAGGCTCGAATAGATCTCAAAGAACGCAATCTCTTCCGGATGCAAACTGTAAATGGCCAAAGAACAGCACAATTCACAGGCGAAGCTGTTATTTCCGAAGCGATTGCTCGACTAATGTCCGATGAATTACCAAGCGTATATGTCTTATCGGGCCATGGAGAACCCAGTATAAAGTCTGTCGGTCCAGACGGAATTAGCGATTTGGCCAGTCGAATAGAGCGAGATGGATATCGCATCGATACGGTTCAGTTGCTTCACAGCGAGAGTGGGGGAGATCCTGAGGTTCCATCAGATGCATCTTTGCTTTTAATTGTGGGTCCCAAATCAGAGATTACTGCCCTCGAAAACAATGCTATTTTGACTTATTTGGATGCTGGTGGATCTGTCCTTTACCTTGGGGACACCGATTGTCCATTACCTGAATTTCTTGAAGGAATTGGTGTACAGCAGCCTGATGGTGTGGCTGTTGATAAAAAAAGTTTATTTCCGTATTGGGACAGGCCGATACCGACGGTTTTACAGCACCCCATCACTCAAGATACAGTTGAAGGCGGCTACACCATGGTTCTTACGCACCCAGCAGCATTTATATTGCCAGAAAATTCATCTGTTCGCTTTGAACCTTTATTAAGACTTGGGCCATTGGCTTGGATTGAACGAGGCGGGATCATTACCGCTGGGGCCGCAGCCTATGAACCTGAATATGATTTAAAGGCAGACATGGTGCAGGGATTTTATGTTCAATTGCCCAAAGGTGGGCAAATTGCGGCTATAAGTGATTCCGAATGGGTTCAAAATCAGCTGCTCGATGATGTTCCTGCTTCGCCAACCTTGATTCAGGGTTTAATTTATGCACTTACTGGTGAGTCACGTCGGTTGGGGCTTAGACCGAAAGTTAAAATACAGCCTCAGGTCTTATTGACAAAGCCACAATTATCAACGGTTCAATTTTTGAGTCTCATTCCCATGCCTTTGCTCATTTTCTTAATCGGTTTTGGCGTCTGGAACCGTCGGAGAAATCAATGAATTCATTTCGAGGTACGCTTATCTCAGCAGGATTTGCTGCTGTTCTTGGTATCGGATGGTATGTGCAACAGCCACAGTCTAAAGCACCAAAGGCCAATGAACAGCTTTTTCAATTTGAGAAACACGAACTTGTGAAAGTCGAAATTAACCGGCCGGAATCACAATCTCTTGTGCTTGAAGAATTAGATGGTCAATGGAAAATCAGTGGAACGGAGTTTGATGTTTCGAAGTCAATGGTCAATCGAATAAAACATCAGCTACACGATTTGACGGCGCGTACACTTGTTGAAGAAAATCCAGCCGATCCATCCCGTTTTGGCCTGGGAGTCAAAGGGATACATGTCCGTCTAACCATGAGGAATGGGAAGACAATTGCTTTCGTAGCAGGAGATCCCAACCCAACCGGTGTCAGCTATTATATCCAGCCAGATAGCAGCAATGCGGTTTACACCGTAAAAAAGTCCGCTCTGGATTACTATTCTCTTGAGATTTCTTCATTTCGCGAAAGCCGTTTTGCGTATTTTGACGCCAAAGAGGTTCAGTCCATTCGTGTGGTTCAACCGAGTGGCGAAGACTTTGCCTTGTCTCTCACACCAGAAGAACGCTGGCTATTGATTGAACCATTCGAAATGGCCGCAGACTCAGATATGGTTCGCCGCTTAATGGGGCGTATTGCTGCATTGAAGGCCCGCCGTTTTGTTGAAAAAGGAGAACCAGATTATCCCCTTGCTATTATTGAAGAAGTACCTCGCCTTAGAGTTTTATTGACCGAAAAGTCTGGCAGCACATTAGAAGTGTCTTTCTTTGGGCATGAGGTTGAAAATGGTGAGGGATTGTGTTGGGTCAAGCTCAAGAACGAATCGAGTTTATACCTCGTTCCTGAAAAAACACTTGAGGCCTTTGATATTGAACTTGACACCCTAAAGGACCGCAAAGTTTTTCCGTTGCTGGCTGAGGACATTCAAGCGTTGACAGTCTCGTCTGGACCTGGAGAAGGCAGTATCCCAGAGGGAACATATTCGGCTCAACAACTTAGTGGTGTGTGGACTTGGCAAGATGGGGTTCCGGTTCCAGGTTCTACGCCAGACAGACTGGCCAATGCATTGTCTGGGATTAGAGTGATTGAATTTCTCGATGGAGAACGTTCGGCATTCCAACTCGATGCATCCAATGCTCCTTTGCATATTCAGGCAGACTCTCAAAATACCAGCGTGAATGTGTATTTGGGTGCCGAAGGTGAGCCCTTAATAGACGATGAAGGAAATGCATTCAAGCGCTATACAATGGCCATAGATGAACATCCAGAAGTCTATCTAGTGGATGTTCATTTGCGAAGTGTTGGACACGATTTTGTCCGTGAAGGCGGACGACGAAACGACAGGGCTTTAGAACAGGCTGAGCGCAGAGAAAGGCTCGGAATAGAAGGAGAAGAACAATGATTGGATTGCTCTTGTCAGGATGTATGAGTAATGAATCAGTTACCTCACCAAATCCCATTGATCCAGTCATTGAAAGTTCGAAAGAAGACTGGAAACTCATCTTTGGAACCTCAATGGATGGTGATATCGAACCCTGTGGTTGACCAAAGAACCCTATGGGCGGTCTGTCCAGAAGATTAACAAAGATTCACGAGCATACATCAGAAACCAACTGGTTGGTGGTCGAGAGTGCCAACTTTGCGTGGAAATCCAATCAAATAATTGAAGCCAAATTGCCTCAGCAACGCCGAAAGGTTGAATTTATACTCGATACTTTTGGACAACTCGGGATTGCTGCTGTTGGGCTTGGTGAAGGTGAATCTGCCCTTGGAATGAGTTGGGTCGTCCATAGCGCAAAAGACAGAAATGTACCTGTCATCGCAAGTAATATGAAATGCGATGGTTTGGAGATCCCCATGGTTGCGTTTCACAACATTAATGATCTCACCGTTGGGATCATGTCAGTTGTCAGAGAAGCCGCATCCATTGAAGGGTGTCAAATCGCTCCTGTCGAGCAGTCAGTAAAGGACATTCAGGCTCAACATTCGAATACAGACATTTGGATTGTTCTTTCCATGTTGAGCGAAGCTGAGCAGCTCACATTGACTGAGAGCGTTTCAGGTATTGATTTTTTGATAGATGGATACACCAAAGCTCTTCTCGATAAGCCCAAGCCATTGTCCAACGACTCTCTTCGCTTATCAGTTGGTTCTAGAGGAAAGTATTTTGGCGTGCTTGATGTGCACACTGAAAATGCAGATTTGGGTCACCAATTACACGAGACATTGGATTATTTTGAGGGTGAGGTCAAACGAATCGAAGGGCGTTTAGAGACCATAAAAAAAATTCAATCTTCCGATGAAAAGGCTCAAGCTCGACAAGCAAGGCGACTTAAGTTTTTCACTGCTGAACTCGAAAAGGCAGAAGCTGCACTTGCGGCCCATTCGTCAAAAAAACCAACCGGAAACACAGCAACTCTTTTGAAAATTGGGCTTTCAAATGAGGTTGCAGATCATCCAGCAACCTTATCAGATTTGAATATGGCGCTTCAGGATATTGAGCGACTGGCGAACGCTGACTCAGTTGAACCTTACAATGGCCCATTTGTCGGTTCTTCAGCATGTCAAAGTTGTCATTCAAAAATTTATGAACAGTGGGCAACCACTGCTCATGCACATGCTTGGACAACACTGATTAACGAGAAAAGGGCTTTTGACCTTGAATGTTTCGCCTGCCATTCTACCGGTGCGCATCATCCAGAGGGGCCTCAGCATCCCAAGCAGCTTGGGGCTTTGGTCGGTGTGGGTTGTGAGTCTTGTCATGGGCCAGGACAGGATCACATCAACGCCCCGATGGCGAACAACATCCAGCGCACAGCGGAAGAAAGCCTGTGCATCACTTGCCATGACGGGGTAAAAGACGAAGGTCGCTTTGATTTTGAGCATTATTATCCAAAGGTTGTCCATGCCAATGAAGATTCTGGGGATTGAAACAAGCTGCGATGAAACAGCAGCAAGCATTGTGTCGGATAAAGGTGTTTTGTCGGATGTGATTTGGTCTCAGCAAGAGCATGTGCAGTTTGGTGGTGTGGTTCCAGAAATTGCTTCTCGTGCGCATATTGAAAAACTTGTGACAACGGTGCGAGCAGCCCTAAAAAAAGCGAAAATAGAACAACCTGACGCTGTTGCTGCTACAGCAGGCCCGGGTTTGATGGGTGCTGTTCTCGTTGGCCTTAATTATGCCAAGGCATTGGCTGCCGGATGGGATGTGCCGTTTATTGGTGTCAATCATCTCGAAGGTCATCTCTTATCTCCGCTTCTGGACGATCCAGCGCCGCAGTTTCCATTTCTCTCACTGGTTGTGTCAGGTGGTCATAGTACCCTTTATTTGGCCGAAGGTCTTGGACTTTACCAGGTCCTTTCGCAAACCATTGATGATGCGGCGGGTGAGGTTTATGACAAAGTTGCCCGCATGATGGGTCTTGGATATCCAGGGGGACCCATTATTGATAAACTCGCAGAACGCGGTAATCCCAAAGCCATTTCATTTCCACGGCCTCGGCCATCAGGCCAATCTGGTAAGACTCGAATACGATCAGAGCATCGTACAGAAATGGATATGTCCTTTTCAGGACTAAAGACAGCAGTTCGTCAATATCTTGAACGAAACGATGGTTGGTCTCCTGAAGATGTGTCAGCCTCCTTTCAAGCTGCAGTCATTGATGTTTTGATCGATCGAATCTTAAAAGGTGTTGATAAAACCGGCGTCAAATCCATAGCGATTGGTGGTGGTGTGGCCGCAAACACTGGTCTAAGAACTCGGCTTTCAACCTTGGGCCTTCCAATCTTTGTCCCGCCTAAGCACCGTTGCACAGACAATGGCGCTATGATTGCGAATGTTGGTTACTTGAGAACACTCGCAGGACAATCCGATGGATTGGACTTTCAAGCCCGTCCCGTGTGGCGTCCAGGAGTGGCTTGATGCCTTCGCCGAAAGCACTATTACAATCATTTGAGTCTTTTGCTAAAAAAAGGTTTGGTCAACATTTCTTATGTTCCGACGGGATCATCGAAAAAATAATTTTGTCAGCCCGTATTGAAAAAGACGACCAAATACTTGAAATAGGACCTGGCTTAGGTGCTTTGACTGAAGGTCTATTGAAGCTCAATCAGACCTATAAAGCCTTTGAGATTGATCATGATATGATTCAATTCTTAAAACACCGTTACCCTGACATTGATGTACACCAAGGGGACGCTTCTCGAGTGGACTGGAATACAGCCATTGACGGAAAGTGGGTCTGTGTATCCAATTTGCCATACAATGTCGGCACCGGAATTGTGACCAACATGCTTAAATCGGTAGGTCGGTTTTCAAGACTTATTGTCATGCTGCAACAAGAAGTTGCTTTGCGAATGCTTGCTCCCGCAGGTGATAGAAGAAGAGGATCTCTCTCGGTATATTGCCAACTGTATGCGCATGTTGAGTCGTTAATCTTTGTCCCGCCAGGCGCCTTTTATCCGCCTCCCAAAGTTGACTCTAGAGTCATTTTATTGGAACCGCGTCGTCATCCAATTTTATTGCGGTTTCCTGTTTCCGAACAATCGATTGAAACCGTGGTACGAAAGGGGTTTTCAATGCCAAGAAAGACCATTCACAACAATCTAAAGTCACAGTATGACAAGACATTGTTGGCAGAATCCTTTTCAAGAGCCCAGATCGATCCGAGGCAGCGACCAGCCACATTAACAGTGGAAGATTGGGTTCTTTTGGCACATTCGCTTGAAGAATTAGACTCAATCGGTTAGGTTGTGCAGGATTTAGACTGGGGTAGATATGCGGATCACCTCCTGTGGTATTACAGATGTAGGCGAGCGTCGTGCTCACAACGAGGATAACTTTCTTGTCAACGATGAACTTCAATTGTTCGTCGTATGCGATGGTATGGGTGGTCATGCAGGCGGTGAAATCGCATCTGCGATTGCTGTTCACACGCTCGAAGAAGCATTTTCATCCATTGATTGGGAACAAAGAATAAAATCCAGTGAAGAGGATGTGGAAGAAATAGCGGCAGAACAGTTGCGATTTGCAGTTCGGCTCGCAGGGAAACGTGTACATGAAATTGCCCAAAAGGAACCCAAATATCAAGGGATGGGTACCACTTGTCTCGCTGCATTTGTCGACCGCGCTTATGCCTATATCGCTCATGTGGGAGATTCGCGAGGGTATCTCATCAGAGGTGCACGAATTGAACAACTTACCGAAGATCATTCATTGGTCAATGAACGCATCCGTGCGGGGCTGTTGACCCCCGAAGAAGCAAAAAACCACAAACTTAAAAATATCATCACCCGTTCATTGGGATTTTTTGAGGATGTCGAGATTGATGTACAATCTGTTGCACTGAGAAAAAATGATCGCATATTACTGTGTTCTGATGGGCTTTCAAATCTTGTTGACCCTCATGAAATGGCTGAACCCGTTTTGTCTTTGTCTCTTCAAGATGCTGCACGAAAATTGATACACCTTGCCTGTGAACGAGGTGGGGACGACAACATCACAGTGGTGTTGATCCGTATTGATGAGTGTCCATGAAATCAGATGGATTTTACATTAATGTTGTCACTGCTTCCGGAAATCGTTCTCTGTTTCGGTGGTATTTCAGCCGAGTAGCAGTCGTTCTTCTGTTTGTTCTCTTTCTGTCTTTGACTGCGCTGCTTGCTTATGTCATCGAGCAGTTGACTCAGTATCAAACATCAGAGGCTCTTCTGGTTGAAAACTTCGAACTCCGTGCTCAGTTGCAAGACATAGACCATGAGCTTCAGAGTATCGAAAACCGATTGGATCTACTACAATTATATACCCTTCAAATTCAAATGGGAAGCGGCCCTTGGGAACGCTATTCAAGAGCCAACTCTGGTCCTGCATTGCATTTAAACCCACAAAAAGTGGTCGAAAGATTAAGTTCTCTTCGGTCTCGACTATTTTTAATAGAGCCCAGTTTACAGGATGCCGCCACCCGTGCGGCTGATCAGCAAGCTCAATTTATGGTCATACCCAAACTTTGGCCATGTAATGGAATTTTTACTTCACCATTTGGCTGGCGACGGTCACCGATTACAGGTAGACGGAAGTTTCATGCAGGGATTGACATCGCTGCACCCCATGGAACTCCCATCCATGCACCTTCCAAAGGGGTGGTTGTGACCAAGGAGCGCCGCACTGGGTATGGCAGAACGCTTGAGATTGATCATGGACAT
>JAYYJC010000105.1:0-10549 GCA_036146655.1 Myxococcota bacterium
CCAATTGGTTTCGCATGCTGACGCAGTTTCAGGCTGAAGTTGACTGGCTTGAAAAGCACTATTTAAATCATTTAATTGAGTTTCACACGCCATGCGTACCGCTTCTGCCTCTGCAAAAGCAATTTGTCGGGTTCTCTTTTCCTGATCCCGTAGTTTTTGAAGTATGTGATAAACAGAACGCATAAATAAATATACCTGAATTATTTATCGGATGTTTCGTCTAAAGTTTTGAGTATTTTGTGTATTTGGCATCGAATCTGCGGAAATAGCCAATGTCATCAACACATTCAGGCACTCTTCCCAAGTAGTGAACTCAGATTTGTCCTGTCTTAAAAAGGCATCCATATGAGTTTTTAATTCGATGGCATTGTCCACCTCAGCGTCACTCCCCTTCTTGTAGGCACCGAGTCGTATAAGTTCTTCATTTTCCTGATAGACAGCCAGTACCCGTCTTAATCGAGTCGCAGCTGCAATATGTTCTTCTGAACATGTTGCCGGCATTGTCCGTGAAAGAGAAGACAATACATCTATGGGTGGGTAATGACCATAGGAAACCAATCTGCGAGACAAGACAACATGCCCGTCAACAATTCCTCGTACAGTATCACCGACAGGATCATTCATGTCATCCCCTTCCACAAGAATGGTACTGACAGAAGTAATGGTCCCTCGACCATCCTCTCCCGGGCCGCCTCGTTCCAACAATCTAGGCAACATTGTAAACACAGATGGTGGATACCCTTTTGTGGTGGGAGGTTCTCCTGCAGCTAGGCCAATCTGTCTTTGAGCCATTGCCAATCGAGTAAGTGAATCCGTCAGAACCAATACATTTAGACCTTGCTCTCGAAAATATTCAGCCACAGACATCGCTGCTTCAACTCCTTTAATTTGGAGCGCAGGAGACACATCAGAAGTTGAAACCACCAATACAGATTTCGATAATCCTGTTCCCAGAGAATGATGTAAGAACTCTTGAACCTCTCGTCCTCGTTCCCCCACCAGTGCAATTACATTCACATCGGCAGCGGATTCTCGAGCAAACATACCCATCAAAGTTGATTTCCCAACACCCGAACCAGCCATAATGGCAATGCGTTGCCCTCGTCCAAGCGTCAACATCCCATCAATGACTCGAATCCCCGTGGCCAGAGGCTCAGTGATCATCGATCGAGCCATGGGATTTGGAGCAGAACCTCTTAGTGGACGCTGCTCTAATCCTTCTGGCAGTGGCTTACCGTCCATGGGACGCCCTAAGGGATCAATGACACGGCCAAGTAATGCATTTCCAACAGGTACAGACAATGTTGTAGGAATAAAGTGAACCTGAGACCCCAATTGGACATTTTTCATTCGATCAAGTGGCATCAACAGCGCACAGGAGCCACGAAATCCAACAACTTCACAGACACAACCTTCAATTTTAGCAAATGAACCAAGTTTCACGCTTGGCGCATGAGCTTCGATAAGGTCCCCCACCAACTGGTGTACCGTTCCAGTGCAAACATAGCTTGTTGTGGATTGAAACCGGGAGGCCAAAGAGGACAGTCCGATTGAACTCACAACCGATCTGCCTCATCTTCTTGTAACCAATGCTGCAAAGAATCAATGAGTGAGTCTACCGCAATCTCAAGCTTCGCATCCCACTCACCTTGTTCACCCGAAAATCGAACTCCTCCTGACATGCTGCTGTCAGGCTTTACCTTAAAATGAACTCTTTCAGAAGCCAATTGTTCAGCGAAACTGAGATCGCTGGGCTGTACATAAACCGTGACAGGTTGATTCTCGGCAAGCTGAGAGACGGCTTCAGCAAATGATTTTTCGAGTATGGCCGTTTGAGCCTCAGGCAACTGAATTAACTTCTTAATGGCTGACATCATTGCACCACCAAGATGTGAACGAATCTCATTGACCCATGCAGCCTTCGACTCTTCAAAGTCACGAATAAGTTCTTGTGCTGAACGTTCCGCCTCAGCTTGGGCTTCTTGAGCAGCTTGAACCTGTTCAAGCGCCTGACGGTGGCCTTCTTCTCTGGCTTGCTCTTTAATTCCATCGAGATCGATAGGCGGAGGTGGTTCAGGCACCGGTTCATTAAGCTTACGGCGCATCTCTTGAAAGGTCATGACCTTCTTTTCAGGGGACTGAGACATTATTCTTCGTCCTCTTCAGCCTCTTCACCACCAACGGCTAGGGTAATTAATCCATCGTCTCTCAACTTGACGGCTTCAGCAACAATGCTTTCTTGTGCTTGTCTGATGAGTGCCCGTTGAGGTTGCGCCATAATTTCGAGTTCTTCACGGTAATCAGCAGCTTGTCTTTTGGACATCCCGCTAAAGAACAGATCTTGCATTAACGAATCTGCACCTTTGAGAGCGAGCTTTAGATCATCCTTTTGAATCTGTTTGATCACAGTTTGAATATCACGCTTGTTCAACAAGCGAAGATCTTCGAATACGACCATTCGTCTTCTTAAACGCTGCGCCAAGGCATCGTCTTCATCTTCAACAGCCCCCAAAATGGGTTCGTGCCGTCTCCTTGACATGCGTCCAAGAATACGAGCAGTTCGATCAATGCCCCCCACTTCCATATAATCATCAGTGGTTCCAAGGCCTTCCCTGATAGAAGTCATGACATCATCAGCGAGATCTCCTGGGATTTGTTGCAATCGAGACATCCGCATGGTGATTTCTGCTTGTCTGCTTTGCTCCATATAGCGCATGACCCGACTGGCATTGTCGTCGCCCATAAGAGCAAGCGCAACCGCTTGGACTTGAGGATGTTCATCTTTAAGGAGGGCAGCAACTGCTCTCGGTTTGCGATTTTTAATAAAAATTTCAAAGTCTCGATTAACACGCCTGTTGATTGGCGGAAGTATCTCGGTCCGTCGACTTTCATCTATTAAATCTGGTAATACAGATTTAACAAAATCAGGACCAGAATTGCTGATGAGCGCTGTGTTTACAAGGTCTTCAAGAAACTCTTTGACCACATCTTCAACTTCTCCAGGTGCCACGTTTTCAATAGAAGCCATGGCCAAGCCCACTAGACGAACTTCTTCATCCGTAAGTTGACTCAACAATAAACGGGCCACATCCTTGTTGAGATACATGATAAGAATCGCAGACTTTTGAGCCCCTGTAAAGGTCATTGCCGACGCATTTTCTTCACTCATGATTAGACACTCAAACTGTGGTTTTTAAAGGCTCAATTTGTGACATATTGGAAGTCCATTTATATCACACTTTGCCAATGCAGTCACGAAGATGCTCTAAGCCACCTTCGAATGACCTCAGCAGATGGTTGCTCTTGCATTTGAATTAAACGATTCAACTCTTGAGCGTCTACCTCTTCAAAGTTCGCAACCATACTTCTTAGACGGTTGGCAAGGGCCAGACTATTGCCTTCCACACCCAACTTTTCTTGAAGTGCTTGAAGTTCGTCTGGAGTAAGTTCTCCACCACCACCGCCGCCACTGGAGGATACAGTACTTGTAATGTTGGTAATGAGAGGACGTAAAAGCAAGAATGCGAGGACCAACCCGATCACTGGGACAAGGTATGGCATATACGCAGTAAAGGCCAGAGTAGAACTGCTGAGATCCCCTGTCGCTTCAAGCTTTGAAAAGGGGACAAAAGAAACCGTAATGGCATCTCCGCGATTGGTGTCGTATCCCACTGCAGTTTGCGCTGCTTTTTCAATTTGAGCCTGAAGATCTTCTGGGGTCATGCCAGCTGTTGATTCGGCAACGAGGGCTTCAATGGCAAACGAATTCACAAGGATTGAGGCCGAAACGCGCTTCAGTGAACCTGGAGGAAGTACAGTTCGTTCAACAGTGCGGGTGTACTCATAGTTGGTTGCAGCTTGGAACTTCTCAGTGCTGTCATTCGGTTGCGCAGCAGTATTCCCTTGCTCTGGGAGATTGCTTTCGGTTCCTGGTACACCACCAGCATTGGCTGACTGAGATGCAGATTCATTGATTTTTTCTGAGATGGTCACCTGTGTCGTTGGATCAAGTGCTTGAACACTCTTTTCAGTGGTTTCAGTAACCACATCAACAGTAACGGCAGCTGATACATGCTGAGTCGAACCAAGAATCTGTCCCAACTGTGCAATGAGCTTGCTTCTCAAGCGAACTTCATGTTCCTGACGGGCTTCAGAGGCTGTGCTGGCTCCATTTGATGCTTCTTGTTCTTTAGGACCAGACAACAAACGGCCTGTTTCGTCAATCAAGACAACGTCTTTTGAGGTTAATCCTTTCACTGCACCGGCCACAAGTGAGGTAATCCCTCTGATTTGTGCAGATGACAAGCTTTGACCTGGCTCAAGTTTTACAGTCACTGATGCGGATGCTTGAGCAGAAGGATTTAGAAATGAGTTCCTTTCCGGTTCAACAATATGAACGCGAGCTGCAGCCACTTCATCTAGAGATCCAATGGTACGGGTTAACTCGCCTTGGAGTGCATTCAGATAAATCCATCTCTCGTGTTGAGGAGATATACCAAGTTGAATACTGTCAAGCATTTCCATACCGGCCGTTGATGTCGTACCGGCAGTGACAATACGGGCGCGACCTACATTCTCGGATGTGGTGAGCAAACGCATCCCGTCATCAGATATTTTGTATTCTATGCCCGCCTCTTCAAGGGCTTGAGCAGCAGAACGAACTTTTGACGAGTCACCAGCCGAAAAGACGGTGTCGTACCGTTCGGCACTTGCCCACATAAATAGAAATACCAATCCCGCAAGAACCACACCGGAGGAAATACTCAGTGTGACCCTCTCTCCTGAACTTAAGTTCGACCAATAGTTTTGTAGTTGTTGCAGGAACGACATGCAATATCAACCTAGTGTGTACGCTGAGATTAGGAAAAGATTTAATAAAATAATGATAACATGAAACCATCAAATTGGAGAAGTAATTTCCGTTATGAAGCAGGTTTAGAGGCAATTTGGAATTACAAAAACAATTGAAAAAGCGAAATGACAGGAATGCTGACATTTCGCTTTTTTAAAGTTGAGTCACAGAGAGACTCGATAAAGCTTGTGGTTAGATGTTCATGTTCATGAGTTTTTGGTATGCATCCACCACTTTGTCACGAACAGAAGTCATTGTTCTAAGTGTAATATCAGCCTCTTCCATGGCAATCATCGTTCCGTGGATATCCACATTTTTACCTGAAGCGAGATCACGAAGTTTGTCGTCAGCTTGGAATTGCGATTGGTCCACACTACGAATGGCATCGGTGAGGACTTCGCCAAAATCAACACCTTGGTTTGATGCACCAACAGAGTTGCGCATACCTGCTGCATTCGCAGCTTTTGTAGCTGGCGTAATTTGAGGAAGTTGACTGTATGTTGTAAACATTTTATCGAAGCTCATCGACTGATCTCCAAGGCACGAAGGGCCATCTGATAGGTGGTTTCGACAACATTGCTGTTGGCTTCATAGGACCGAGATGTATTCATCATGTCCACCATCTCTGTCATGATTTCTACATTAGGATATAGGACATACCCTTCATCGTTTGCGTCAGGGTGGGACGGATCAAAAACTTTTCTAAATGGCGCATTCGACTGCGAAATTTCACTGACTTCAACTCTAGACATTTGACGGTCAAGCGCATCATCAAAGGATCCCACTGGTTGTGTTGTGAACACAGCCATTTTGCGGCGATATGGTCCGGAACCATCAGGACCTCGTGTGCTTTTCGCATTGGCCATGTTCGATGCAATGGTCTTGAGGCGCGTACGCTGTGCACTAAGGCCGCTTGCCGAGATATGTAATGTGTCTAATAAATCCATCTATTCTTCCTCATTCACCTGTAGTAAAGTCTAGCCTTTTCCATTATTGGCAGCGTATCTCATCATGGCCAATCTTTTGCTCAAGCCTTTCGTAGCAGCGCGGTACATCATTGCATTTTCTTTAAGACGAACGGACTCTCGTTCAAGTTCCACAGAATTACCGTCAAGCACCCAAGGCGGGGCTTCCATTGTTTCAATGAGTGGATCAGAGATGTCTGTATCCATCCCGGTAAAGTGAAGTTCGTGAGTTGTGGTCAGCCGATCGGTGTTGGCATCAACAGCATCAGCCAATATATTTTCGAAATTGATAAATCGGGCTTTGTAACCTGGCGTATCAGCATTTGCGATGTTTGAGGCTGTTATCGCATTCTGCTGTGACCTGAGGGTCAAAACATTTCCAATACCATTATGAAGTTTATCGAATAACATTGATTTCATATCAAATCCTCAGTATTGAATATAACACAGAAAATACAGACATCGTCGAGAAAATTACTTGGTATTTTTCAACCATCGATCATACTCCGTATCAAAAGCAATTTGTTCTTTGTCATTTTCAATCAATTTCCCCCAAATGGAGTCCAAATCTTCTTGATTAAGTTCAACATCGTTGGGACTCAGCAATCTTGACAGCATATAGCGAACCCTGAGTTCGTCCTCTTCGGAGGCCAAGAATCCCTGTACACTTTGAAGAACTGCAGTGGCATCTGCAGAGCGGCCGAGTTCTTCCAAACATTTCGCATACAGCATGTATGGAAGGTAATCTTGGGCATCTTCCGCGTTTTCTATATTTATGGAGCCATCGAAATAGTCAACAGCTTCAGGGCACCTTTTGGCTTCTGCCTCAAGTGTTCCTAAGCGCATGTTTGCGAGGTCCTTGAACATTAAGTACTGGCTAGCATCAATGTAATTTGATTTTGCTTCGTCCAGATACCCCGACAGCTTTGCTTGCCGCAGCGGATATCGATAATCATCTTCTGGAACCATATCTTTAATGTAGTCTTGAGCAAGGGCTTCGTTGAGTTGTGCTTTAAGATAAAGATACTCCCCTTTCAACTGTTCAGAACTGTCCATACTAACATTGATTTCACGGAGTGCAGCAAGACCATCTGTATATCGCCCAGTCTGATGATAAAGCTTGACAAGGTACATCACCAAGTCAGGAACATACAACTCATTGTCAAGTGCCACACGAAAACCAATGTAGAGTGCACTGAGCGCTTTTTCTGGAAGTCCGATGTTGTTGTAGGCTTCAGCCACATACAACATAATTTCAGGGTCCATGACATACGGAAACATGGTTGAGTTCCATGCATACTCGTGGGTTTCAACAATTTTTACCCAGTTTTCTCCTTGAGCTAAGATGTACACTCGCTCAGCATAAAGCGCCCACAGTCGCGCACCCACATCTGTTTGAGAACTTTCCTCAGGAAACTGACGCATAAACTCTGACCATACTCTAATGGCATCCAATCTGGTCCCCAAAGCCGTGTCGATTTGCCCTGCCAAATACATGGATTCTGCCTTGGTTTCACCACGGTTATTTAGAGTGATCTCCCGGAGAGATGGCAATAACTTTACACGGTCAGAGGATGATTTTGATGCTTCTAGAAGGTTAATGTGGATGTTTCGAACACCACGAAGATGATTTGGGGCTTCCATGTAAAATGCCCTCGCCGCATCAAGTTCACCGGCGACAATTGAGGCATCTCCAAGGCGAATCGACAACCTTTTGTGCAACTTGGGTTTGTCAGCAAAAGCCTGTGATTGGTACAACGGCATCAAAAGTTTAAAACTATCTTCAAAATACCCATCCATCTGTAGGAGTTCTCCAGCCAACAGTACGGACTCAGGTCTTGCCGTCATATTTGCCAGTAGACGACCTGTCGTGCCGCGTTCAGGGATGCCTGTTTCAAGAGATAAGTAAGAAACGCCTTCAATAATTGTCGCTTCATCGGCGCCATAAAGATAAGCTCTTCTTAAAAGTTCACGAACCCGTTCAGTTTCCCCCACCTGCAATGACGCTTGAGCTTGAGACAAGGCAATGTCAAGAGGTGCAAGTTTACCTGGTAGTAAAGACAGCGGTTCAAGATAGAACCGTGCTTCATGAGGTTGTCTCCTTGAGAGATAGACCCAACCAAGTTCATATCGAGCTTGTCCCATTTGTTCTTCGCAGACATCACAAATATCATCATCAGGTGCATTAACCCCACCCTCTTCGCAAAGATCAATGCAGGTTTTAACATCGAGGTACTGGTTTCGGTAAAATTGGAAATCATCGTCTGAGACTTGAGCTGGCAAAGTCGTGGGTTGACCAAAATCACTGTGAAAGTCTTGGAGTGTGGTCCGATAAGACATTGCTTCTCCGTAGAGGAAACGAATGTCCATTGCTGGAGGAATGACAAAAGTCTCATAAGAATCAGCAAACAACAGCTCTTGGATGGTTGGGGCTGGGTTGAGGGGGGGACGGGAGTACATGACTTCTTCGTCTTCTCGAACCCAAAGGTCTAAGCCCCCATTGACCACCACTGCATCCACATGAAGATCAGGCTTTGTGAGAACTATTCGAATGATCCAATCACCTCCGCCAGTATTGATTGGATAGATGGAGTCAATATTTCTTGAACGCAGTCCAGACATCACAGATGCAAGATTGCGTTTGGTGTAGCTCATCCGGACTTCCACCATAAAAGGATTTACCCTCGGGAGCGTAGTCGCAACTGCTTGGGGACCAACCGGTACTCTTAATTCAGGAGATGTGGGCTCTGCGGCATGGACTGAGCACATGAGCCACAGACTGAAAAGCCAGCTCATATTATCCTCTTAGAATCGAAATACAGCACCAAGTCCAACACGGAAGGCACCAAGATCAAAACCCTTCCCGACACCAAAAGCATGATGAATGCGTCCACCGACCATGAACTCAATGTCAAACTGAGAAGGACCTTTAGGACCATTGGGATGTTGAGAAGGTTGAATGGCCCGAGTACCCACACGGGCACCCAAACGAAAATCCGTTCCAATTTTTGTTCCACTCACACCACCCGTGGGAAGTTCTTCTGAAAAACTCACCAACGATAGTCCCAATCCAGCAAATGGCTCGACGGTCGAATTGCCAAAAACGCCACTCACTCCAAATGAAGTTGGAACCATTTGAAATGCAGACCGACCATTATTTCCATCTACACGGGTATATCCTGCTTCAAAGTAACTGGTTAAGTTTGGATGAAATCGGTAGTCAAATCCAACAGAACCAATAAATCGCGAGTTCCGATACACTTGAGAAATGCTTGGTTCTTTCCACGCCTCACCGACACCTCTGAGTGCAAGTCTGAATTCTGAAACAGAAAACATTTTCTTTTCAGATTTGCCATTGGCAGCAGGGTCTTGTGCCGCATCCTGGGCAAAGGCAGTAGATAACTGAAGGAGAATGACAGTGAGCATCGTGAGATTAAACATTGTGATTGACGGTTAGACGGTAATAAGTGGTGGGCTAGATGTTCCGAAACACATGACGCGCACGGGTATGATACGACACACCCATGTAGCCCTTCAAAGCTTTCCTGGTTTTACGAATGCCCCCGACTTCAGAAGCCACTTGAAGATAATGTGCTTCAAAGATTGGAAGCACAGTATTTATCACATCGTCAATTCGACGGGCCAAGGCCTCAGTCAACTGACTTTCCAGCTTTGGTACATAGTCTAATAGTGCTTCAAACCGACCAAAATCAAAATCATCAAGCTCTAAATCTGCCCCAGCAAATGACACTTCGGTGCGAATGAGTTCGAGTTGATGAATGAGATCATGGATGTCTTTAACCATCATTTTCCTCGCCAAAGGCGACTTGAAATCCATTGTAAAGATTTTCGGCTACTCGTATGGCCCCTTGAAGACGAGAAGGATCACCTTCGAAACCAGCACGCGAGACCTCTTTGATGAGAAAGACATATAAACTGTGAAGTTGTGTGGTCAACTCACCGCCTTCATCGTGATTCAAACACAACATCAACTCTGAAAAAATATTTCTGGCGTGTTGCAGCGGCTCAATGGAGTCTACTTTCTGATTTTCGTCGAGGAATTCAAAGCCTTCCCACATGCTACTGATTGCGACCTCGAATAAGCGCAAAACGAGTTCTTCATTAGAGGAAGTTTTTATCGTGCTTTTACGATAGGCTTGTATACCTTTCATTGTTCATATCCAGTGTTATTTTTTGGTATTGTTGGCAAAATAGGTGGTCAAAAAGTTCTTTGTCCCATTTAATTTGCCTGTGATTGACTCTAAAGAGTCAAAACTGTTTCGAAGACGCTCTTCATATTTGATGATGCGAGCTTCCCAGCGATCAACCTGCTTGTTCAGTTGCTTGACCTGGTTGGTAATTCCAGTTTGAGCTGACTTGAGCTGTCCTGTTAAGGGGTCAGCGAAAGCATCAAGGCGATTAATCATTGTATCGGCAAAGCTACCAGTGGTACTCGAAAAGAGTGCTTCTACATCATCACGATAATTAGTGTAAGCCTTAATAAACTCTGAAGAGTTATACGCAAGCGTGCCGTCTTTGTTCGTCTTGAAGCCCATTTGTGAAGCAGAGTCTAAATCAGTATTCCCTACGCCTGTGTACTTTGCACCCATGGCCATTCGAAGATTACTGAGGATGTTCCGCACACTGGACTCGCCTGTAAAGGAGCCAATGGTATTGCTGTCTTCGTTGTAATCGTCTCGCGCATTAACAAAAGAAACGGCATCATTGTACG
>JAYYJC010000106.1:0-5320 GCA_036146655.1 Myxococcota bacterium
ATTAATCCGAATGCCGTTGAGATCTGTGATGGTAAAGACAACGATTGTGAGCCTTTGAGTACTGAAAACGGCATGATTTCTCAACAAACACTGAATGGTTGGGTGGATGTCAGCGCTGTTTTTTCCACTGGAAGCATGACCCCTTTTGCGATCACACAACCCACGGAGTTGTTGATTTGTCCAGGACAGTATGATCTCGCATTTAGCGTGGAATCAGAGCTCACAATGAATACCACTTTTGATGGTGTTATTTTGAGTTCAGCTCATCACCGTGTGTTTGCCGTGTCGCAAAATTCCACATTGGATATTGAGGGCATCACGGTGGATGATTCAAAAGGTGCGATTGGCTGTGAACAAGGGAATGTTTTGGTTTCTGATGGCCGTTTTTACGGCATGTATGACCCAATCCAACCCTTGTTTGCTTTTGATGGTTGCAATGTCACTTTTGATGTGGTCGAAATTGAAGACAACATTGTATCGACATTTAATCCCATTTTGGAAGCCACCATGTCGACTGTGTCTTTCAATCAGGTAGAGGTGACTGACAATATTAATGGTCAAAATAGCACTGGAATTTTCTTCAATCAATCAAGTTTATCCATGATTGATTCCACCATAACAGGGCAGCAAGGTGGAACGCACCGAGGTGTATTGTTGAGTGATTCAGATTTGGAATGTATATCAACTGGTTCTGGTCAAGCCGGAATCTACGATACAGTTGTCGGTGGCGCAGATAGTCAATCGGTGGCACTTTTGGGTACCTCAACTTTCTCATCCATGGGATGTGATTTTGGAAGTATGGTCGCCGCTGGAGATGATGTAAATGCCAAAATTTTAGCTGGTTCTAAGGCCTACGGGCCAATACAATCACAAGACATTGTATGTGACTCAACGGGTTGCAGTGGAACACTCGATGTGCAATCGGTCAACGCCACATTCATGACTTCGCCTACCCGGTTTGGGTTTACTGGGAATGTGTACCATGTCACTGGAAACCCCACGCTCTTGTCTATTGAGATACCCATCGATGCAAGCGGATCATGCGGGACAGAATTGGCCATTTGGACCCGAAGTTACTCGAGTAGTCCTTGGACTTTAAGATGGTCTGAAGCTAAAAATTACTGGTTCGGTACATCGATGTCATTTTCGCCTTCAGGTTTAATGCTTAAAGATGATGAAGAGGTTGCCATTGGATACGGCTGGGCTTGTGATCCCAATGTTGCAATGTCTGTGTTTGAAACAGGTAACGGTCTAACGGGCCATTTAGAGTTTCCGGGGTTGAGGTTGTCTGCATCTGGATTTACTGGTCAGTCCTTGAATAACATTACGCTTATTGAAAACAGCCAGTTGCGTCAGTTGTCGCACACCGTTGAACTTTGGACCCCCTAATAAATGAGGAAGGGCAGCATCGCTGCCCTTCCGAGGGAAGTTCTTGGCTATGCGCTGACCTTATCTTTCAGAGGGAGAGCTGGGCTACGCTGTGCCATTCGAACAAATTGAATGCTCTGGCAGTGGATTAGGGTAAAAAACTTCTTCTCACCATCTTCATTGAGCCAAGAGTCTGTCCGGATGTGACCTTCTATGGCCACAGCATCACCTGCTTGAAGCAGTTGACAACATCTGACCGCATCATTTCCCCAGACACGAACTCTGTGCCAATCTGTAAGTTGTGTCCACTTGTCTTCTGATTTTGTTTGTCGATGAGTGGCAACTCGAAGATCAGTAAATGGGTTTTTATTTTGGGTGGATTTGAGTTCGGGTTTTAGACCCAAGTGACCCATCAAGAAGAGCCTATTAATGCCTCGCATGTGTACCTCCTATGGTTGTGCGTTGCGGACTTCAAGTGAGCAAGCCGTATGCCATATGAAAAGTTCAAAAAAGTAGATAGTTTCTGGTAAATTCGTCGAAATTATACTTAGAAATATGAAAAACTTGACGAAAATTCGACGATTTTGGCATCAAATGTTGCCGAACGAAGTTGAACTCTGATATAAATCCATATACTGACAGTCATATGGAGACAGACATGTTGCTATGGTTAAGCTTAGCGTGTGGGGGTGGCCCCATCGAAGACGACAAAAATCTTGATTCAGCCTTAGATTCAGGTGGTTCGGATACCCAGTCACAAGACACTCAAGATACCCAAGATACACAGGGTTCAGACGATACTGGCGACACAAGTGATTCTGCTGAGGAGTGTGGCATTGATAACCTTCAGTTTCGAGCGGAAGTTCGGAACAACGGAGCGCCATGCGAAAACAATACCTGCACCCAACCGTTTGCTGTGGTTGGTGTGGTTTTTAATCCTTGTCAGGAAGCCATTGAGTTGCCCTTAACTGCTGGCTGCTTGGTTAACGAGTGGGTGATTATTCAGAACAATACACCGACTCCTGTGACACCCGCCGAATGCAACCCAAATCCGAGTACTTTGGGCATTCCACCCCAACAAAAAAGAGAAGCGTTTACGGAATGGTCAACAGCAAGTTCAGGACAGGCCAAGCTTGTCATTAAGTTTAACAACCCCCAACAGTCTGGTGCTGACCTCAACTTTAATATTCAGTAAAGCACTTCTGAAATCCACCTGATGTGCGTTCCACCTTGTGGACCCTCATCTGATTTGTTCAATTTTTTTGACTGACCACAGAACCCTTGGTATGTGTTCATTCCTCTCAAAAAAACCTCAATTACATTATATGGAGTCACACAATGACTATCGAACTACCTGCTCTTCCATACGCCCAAAATGCGCTTGAGCCACACATTTCTGCAAACACATTGAGCTTCCATTATGGAAAGCATCATGCTGGTTATGTCAAAAAACTGAATGCAGCCATCGAGAAAGATTCTAGTCTTCAAGGCAAGTCACTTGAAGAACTCGTCACCGGAACCACAGGTGGAGTCTTCAACAATGCGGCTCAGGTTTGGAATCACACATTTTATTGGAACTCAATGAGCCCCAATGGTGGCGGCGCACCAACAGGTGCCCTTGCAGCTGCCATTGATGCTGCTTTTGGATCCTTTGAGGATTTTAAGGCGGCATTTGGTGCAGCCGCTGGCGGACAGTTCGGCTCTGGCTGGGCATGGCTTGTAAAAAATGCATCAGGCAACCTCGAGATTGTTGCAACATCAAATGCGGCTTCTCCGTTGACCGAGGGTTTAACCCCAATTCTCACTTGTGATGTTTGGGAGCATGCATATTACTTGGACTATCAAAATGGTCGAGGTAATTATGTTTCTGCTTTGTGGAGCCTTGTGAACTGGGAGTTTGCTGCAGCAAACTTTGCTTAAAATTCCACTTCGATACCCCTACAATCAAGAGCGGCTTTTAGCCGCTCTTGTCGTGTCAATGGCTATTTTTTGCATTTGACTTTTTGGCGAGACTGATATGATTTGGGTATGGAAACCGTCGCCAAAAAATTACCGCTCCCTGCCATTTCGAAAGGTCTTGTTCTTCGGACTCGATTGGAGCTCTTAACTGCGCAACTCCGATCTGAGCCAAAACCTCAGCTTGTTGTTCCAGCAGTAGACGAGATAATGGCCCAAGTTGAACAAGTTTGGATGCGCCGTGGTGTTCCTTCTTCTCCCTATTTGTGGTGCGTTCAACAATGCCGCCAAAAACACAGTTTTTTGAGATTACCAAAGGCTGGATTGGCGGATCCGTTGCCGTTGCTCGTGGCTTTGTCCCACTCTGCACTAACTAAACCTACTCGATTGGTGCTGGGTTTAAGGTTGATTGTAGGCGCCACCATCTCGGAAATCGCAACTTTACTCGGAGTGGAAGAGTCTGTTTGTCGATCGAGAATTAGACGGGGATACCGTGCGCTTGCGCGAATATTACCCACTGTATTAAAGTTCAATGTACATCAATGCCTAAATGAACTTGAAGGGATTCTGGATTTACTCTGGGGAATTCATCAATCCAATATAGGTCAACGGTATAACCGATATACTCTTTTGCGAAGTCTACTTAACCAGCTTCTTCATCATAAAAAGCATGGAGAAATCTACTCTTTTCTGGCTTTGATTGATTTTTTTCAAGCCCGTTTAACCACCCTTGCGCTGTCTGAAACATTTCAAGACGAAAATCGCTTGCGATGGAATCTTACCTTCGTCAAAACAGGAAATCAGTATCTGCATTCGGCATATGAACTTAAGCATGTGGGGCCTTTCATGCTGAGGGCTCAAATCGTACATGAACAGGTATGTGCGCCAACTTGGGAAGACATTCATTGGTTGATGATCGCAGATTTGTACAGAAAACTCGAGCTTTATTCTGAGCGTGATTTGCTTGATTACCGTGATTTAAATTGGGGTGAGGCATTGGCACGCAATGCAGAAGTCAGCGGTGGACTGCTCTGGTTAGAACAGGTTCGTGAGCGAATAGGCGAAAATTATGCGTTGTCCTATGCCAAGGCACGTTTGTTGTGCCGTATGGGCAAAATGAAAGAAGCAATTACTGTTTTTCAAGCTGCGCTTGCCCAAGCACCCAAGCAAAACAAAGCCGCAATGCTGGCACAGATTGCCATCTGTGCTGCTGAGCCCTGAAAATGTTTACTTCCCAATGGTTACGCCTTTGTCACTGACATTTACTGTCATCTTGCGTTAGTTATGGCACACATCCATTGGAGGCACATTGAACATCATAAGCATTTCTGCTGAAGTGGCACCTTGGTCTAAGACCGGTGGTCTGGGTGATGTCTGCGGTGCTTTACCGACCGCACTTGCCAACCGTGGTCATCGGGTCATGACCATTTCACCTCGTTACAAGGCCTATGAAGATGCATGGGATACAGGTGTTCGATCAAGTTTCGATGGTCACGAGGTTGAGTTTTTTCACTCTCGTCAGAATGGCGTTGACCGGGTATTTGTTGGTCATCCTGCACTTGGCCGTGGAGGCATCTATGGCGGCGAGAATGGTCCTTATCCTGACAATTGGTTTCGATTTTCATTGTTGTGCAGGGCTGCGATACTTGCAACCATGGAACTGCCGTTAAACGGTAAAGTTTATAGTAATGGTCGTGATGATGCCAGTCGAGAAACTGTTTTTTTGTTTCATGATTGGCATGCGGGCCTTGTTCCTGCCTACCTTGAGACAGCTCGCCAATGGGGTTTATTTGGTCAGTCTGCCTCGGCATTGGTAATCCATAACCTCGCTCATCAAGGAACTCACAACTCTGATATTTATCCGAAACTCGGCTTGCCATTTGAGTTCTTTCCAGCTTTAGATATGCATGGACACATCAATATGCTTAAAGGTGGCATGATGCTCGCTGACGCCATTTTGACTGTCTCGCCAACTTATGCACAGGAAATATGTACG
>JAYYJC010000107.1:0-10000 GCA_036146655.1 Myxococcota bacterium
AGGGCATCAATGGCATTGGGATCGCCAATTTTGCCAAGCGCTTCAGCAGCCGAGGCCCGAACCATAATGGCTGGGTCATTCAGAAGTTTAACGGCTAAGTCCGTATGCTGTCGGTCTCGAAGATCACCAACTGCAGATACAGCAGCAGCACGAATGGGTGGGGTTTCGGAAGTCATTAATGCAGGAAGAGCTTGATGTGCTCTGGGCCCACCAATTTTTCCAAGCGCTCGGATTGAAACCCAGCGTACAGCCATGTCTGATTCTGGATTTTGAACCACTTGAAGGACAGCAGACATGTCAGTGCGACCTAAGGCGACTACCCTGTCAAAAGCCGCTTGTCGCTGGACTTCAGGTAGGTTGGTGTCCGCTGCCATGGTGAGATCACTCAAGGCATCTGCTGAGGCCAATGAAGCCCAAAAGAGCCACATCAGCATACTAAAATTCATATGCCAATCGGGTTTGGATGGTCATGAACTTTCCATCGGGATTGAGACCTGCTGCATCCAGCTTCAGTCGATCGGTCACCTCTGCATATCCGCCTTCAAATGAGAAGAGAAAGTGTTCGTGTAGACGCCCTTTCAGTGCCAAATTGCCTTCCCATCCAATGTGATCCGCAGTGGCTTCATAGGTTTCACACTCGCTGTCGTCACCTTCGGCACACTGAATGACTGCACCATCTGGTCGATCTGGCCAAACCTTCAAGAAGCCCCCAACCAAATCAAACTTACCGAGTACTTTGGTCGATACGACAGGAAAGATATAGCGCGAGTTGTAGACACCACCGCCCGAGGCCAAAGCACTGGCAGTACCCTGCCACCGTGCAGCAGAAACAGCATCAAGCACCTCATCATAAAGCAGAAGTCCCACATTGTAATCTGGGTGAATGGCACGCCCTGTAAAGAGACCATCTGCCACATTGTCGTCACCAGAGGCATAACCTGTTTCAAAGTAAGCAGTGACTGTGGGCGTTTTGTAGCCTGCGCGTGCAGCATAGCCCCAAATGTCGACATCTTTGGTGAGCGGGTCAGCCCCTTCTTCAGTATTGATCGCACCTGGAAGCGCAATGGCCGCCGATTTACCACGAATGTTGAGAATTTCGCCTTCCATGTAAATCTTCTTCCACAAGAAGTATAGATAGGCATCATAAATCCAAACATCAGAGTTACTCTCGACTTGATTTCGGTTGATCCCATAGAGTCCGATGGTCAGATCCCCTTTGGAGCCGAAGAGATCAATGTTTTCGCCCTTATAAATGCCCAAAAAGACATGTTCAGTGACATCGTCATCATTGTCGAGAGTCCAAGTGCCATCGCGGTCGGTGTCTTGTCTTGAATCATCTGTATAACTGTGTTCCAGATTGGTTTCACCAGAGCCGCCGATATCATACTCTTCGTTGTAGCAATCCGGATTGTAATCTTCATCGTCTGCAGGTATGCCTTTGGTACATTCGTAACCATAATATTCGATTAGTGGATCTTCGACCAGACGGTCAAAAGCGTAGCCCATGTAAAATGGAATGTCCGCCGGTGTTTTCCCCATCAATGTTTGAGCCACTGCAATCGGCTTAGTGGCAAAGAGAATACGATCAAAATTGGCTCCGGCATGGTTTTCACCAAATGGATCGTCAAATCCGTCACCGCTATTGGCCAAGAGCCCCATACCCCAATGGGAAGGCTGTCGACCAACTCGCAATTTACCGACAGCCAAATCGATCTCCATCCAGGCCCGTTTTAGGGCGAATGAGTCGATGCTTGTCCCGGCTTCGCTCGTATTTGACGGAATTTCTGAAAAAAGAGCCGTGCTGGAAATGGACTGGTTGTCACCCCAGACCACATCATCAAGGATATCTGTCATAAACATCAACTTGGCGCGGTCTTGAAAATTGATCTCTGGCTGTATACGAAGCCGCTGAGACAAATAGCTTGACTTCCCAGGATAATCCTCGTACAGATCCTTAAAGGTATAGGATCGCATTCGATAATAACCTTCAAGGCTCAACTCAAAGTCGTCTTCAAGGGCTTGAGCGGTTTGAAGACTCCCCAAAAATAGTATTGCTAACATGATAAAGTGCTCCGAAAGGACCTAGTCGCTTATTTGCTGGTGGTGTCGTCTGATGGGTCGCAGTTTTCGTCTATGTCATTGTCTGGGATCTCTGCCGCATCCGGATTGATCAATGAACCATCTGCCGTACCATCTGCATCGGCATCAGTGGCATCATCATTGCAGTCGGTATTGTCTGCAACATAGCCAGACGGCTGGGTACAACTCTCGGTGCTGTTGTTGGGGTCTCCAAAGGTGTCACCATCCGCATCGGCATACCACGTTGTTGGTCCACCAACGGCATCGTCATTATCGTCGCAGTCTTCACCAAAAACGATGCCATCTTCATCTGAGTCCACCGGATCTGAACCACCTGTATCACCAGTGTCCCCTGGATCGCCAGTATCAACTGGGGCATCGCCTAAGCAACTGTCTGGAAAACTCAATGCAGTGTTGTAGCCCACATACACATTGGACAAGTTGATGCTGTCAGCATACACCTGCACAGGCGCCTCTCCCATCAAAATATGACCACCTGCCCCATCGGACACCCAAGTTTCAATCACCCAGTCGCCTTCTGGCACATTGATGGCCACAAAGAGACCATCCTCGGAAGTCCACTCTTGATTACGGTTGGGGAAGTCATCTACAAAGTACTTGACCACAAGTGATTCAGGGATGTTGCCGTCGGCATCACGCACCACAACCTGAGCACCTGAATAGGCATCTCCATTGCAATCATAGGCTGTACCAGCCACAACGCCTTTGTCTACATCAGGACTTACACCGAGAAGCGAAGGGATTACCGCATAGGTCGCTGCCGAGACAGAGTTAAAACTGCTGCTAATGTCTGTGCTATTGCCTTCGATTCGATTGGCCTGTATGGTCACCTTGGTGTCTCCAAGAGCGGGGTCTGTGTAGGTTCGATACGCATAAGCAGTGCAGGTCTTGAAGCCACTAACAGAGAAGGAACCTGCTGAGTCAGACTCAGCACTGATGTCGGCTGACCCTGACATGCTGTTTGAGAAGAAAATATCAACCGATGCTTCCTCTACTGGGTCATCGGTTTCAAAGTCAATGACCTCACCCGCCAAAGTAGCATCTTGAATCGCATCAGCGCTCACGGTATCTTCAATCCAACTGTTGGCTTCTGCTCCGCCCGTAAAACAACTGAGTTCACCTGTGGGGGCTTCAGTGACATAAACAAACTCGCTGAAGCGATCGTCTGTTGAACTGTTTGTGTCATTGGTGTCGGTATCAGAGCCTTTGTCGCCTCCGCAAGCGCAAAGGAGCAAGCTCATTCCAAATAATCGTGTCATCGTTGTTCTCCAAATCGTATTTTTTTAGGATGTAGGTATTATAATTTCATTTGACTGCGCAAACCGTCTGCAGGATAAAATTCTTCGAGTGCAGCCGCTGCGGCTTGGGCCTGATCTGTTGATAAATCAGGTGGAACCACTCGAAGTATCAAATACATGTCGCCTGTCCCACCACTTGGTTTCGGACCGCCTCGATCGCGCAATCTTAACTTTTGACCGGGTTTGACCCCCGCCGGAACCCGAATACGAACCGTGCCATTCAATGTGGGCACTGCAATTTGTGCGCCTTTAATGCCTTCAGTCAATGTCAAGGGCACATTCAAAAAGACATCAGACCCCTCGCGGTAAAGATATGGATGGGATTTCACTTGAACATTCACAACCAAATCGCCCGCAATTCCACCACCCGTGCCCGGGTTGCCTTTTTCTGCAACTCTGAGCTGAGTGGCACTTTGGGTGGCTGATGGAACAACCAGAGTCACCGTTTCCTGTGTCATGCCAGCATTTGAACCCTTGGCCCAACGAGAAGGACGGCGAACATCAATTTGCTTCGTACAACCCAATATTGCCTCTGGCAAATCTAATGAGAGAGTCATCTCTATGTCCCCTCCGCGCTGAGGTGGTTCATAATTGGAGTGAGACTGTCTGGCATTTGTTTGCTTTCGGGTACTTCTTTGGCCCTGACCAAAACCAAAATTATCGGTGTAATAGGAGTCTGATGTTCCATATTCATTGCCACGGGCAGGACCATTCTGTGAATAATCTTCTTCTCGAGCGCTTCCCTGGTAGGCCTGTGTTCCGTGTCCCCCAAATCCGCTGGTAAAGCCATTAAAGAAATCTTCAAATCCTTCAAATGGACTGGAGTTCCAACTTTCCTCAGCGCCTTCGAATCCTTTAAAATTTGGGTTAAGTGCGATGTCACCGTATCGATTATACAATGCCCTGCGCTCTTCGTTTCCAAGCACCTTGTAGGCTTCGGTGATTTCACGGAATTTTTCTGCACAGCTTGGATCAGGATTACGATCGGGGTGATAGCGCTTTGCCAGCGCTCGGTACGCTTTACGAATCTCTGCAGAATCCGCACTTCGAGAGACCCCCAATACGGTATATAAATCTGTCATCTTTTATTTTTTCCAATTTTCTGCACAGGTCTGTGTGTCATTATAATCGGTATCTGAATAGATTGCCCTGTAAAGCCAACCAGACGGACGCCTTTCTTAAAACATTGGACAGTGAGGCAAAATATGCCCTTTAAAAGAATAGCTATTTACTGTGGTTCAAGAACCGGAGACCATTCCGAATACGCAACAGCTGCACAAAATCTGGCAGATGCGTTGCTTGCTAGGGGCATTGGTGTGGTATACGGTGCTGGAAATGTTGGTCTGATGAAAGTGGTGGCCGATCGAATGCTTGCGGGTGGTGGACAAGTCTGGGGTGTTATTCCCAAAAAGTTGATTGACCTTGAGCTTGCCCATCCCCACCTCACAGAAACTTTTGTCACAGAGAGCATGCGAGAACGGAAACTGATGATGGCGCAAATGGCAGATGGTTACATTGCCCTACCCGGCGGATTTGGAACCCTTGAAGAGTTGGCAGAGGTCGCAACTCTGACCCAACTGAACTACCACGACAAGCCCGTTGGTCTGTTAAATACACGGGGGTACTATGACTCATTGCTCAACTGGATACAGCATGCAAATTCAGAGGGATTTATCAGAAATGCCCATGTCAATCTGGTGGCCGCCAGCGCAGATCCATCAGAATTGCTCCACCAAATGAGTCATGCGAACTACCCTAAAATAGCAGATCAACTTTAGCAGACGCTTCAGGTCTGTCAATCTGGGTTATACACTGACAACCCTTATGTTAGCGCTGCAACATGTCTCAAAACCGACTTCACAACGCCCAATCGCTCTATCTTCGGCAACACGCCCACCACCCTGTTCATTGGTATCCCTGGTGCACTGAAGCATTTGAAACCGCTCGTCAGGACAACAAACCCATTTTGCTCAGCATTGGCTATGCAGCTTGTCACTGGTGCCATGTAATGGCGCATGAATCCTTTGAAAATCAAGACATTGCAGACCATCTGAATCAACATTTCATTTGCATCAAAGTTGACCGTGAAGAACGCCCTGATATTGACGAGGTGTACATGACAGTGGTCCAAGCCCTCAATCGAGGCAATGGTGGCTGGCCCATGACTGTCATCTTGACCCCTGACGCAGAACCCATTTTTGGTGGAACTTACTATCCCCCATCACCACGGAATGGCATGCCTGGATTCAATCAAATCCTCCAGTATGCGCATGCGCTGTATCATAAAGACTCTGACAAACGCAATCGCATCACCACTAAACACCACCAGTACCTCAAAGAAGCGACTGCCTTGCCAGCTGCAGCTGAACAAATGAGCCCAGACTGGTTTCAGCGTATCACTGAGTCTGCCACAAAAGACTATGATTACCGCTACGGAGGCTTCGGCCACATGCCAAAGTTCCCTCCCCACGGGGTGCTTGCCAGCCTACTCGCCTATGCACAGCTAACACAGGACAAAGGCGTGAAAGAACTTGCTTTTGGCACCTTGAACGGCATGGCACGGGGCGGTGTTTATGATCTGCTTGGCGGTGGATTTGCCAGATACTCTGTGGATGAACAGTGGAGAATCCCTCACTTTGAAAAAATGTTGTCTGACAACGCACAACTCATTTCGCATTACCTCACCGCATACTCCATGACTGATAATGCGCACTACCGAGCGGTGGCAGTCGCATGTTTGGAGTATGCCATCAGAGAGTTGAGTCTGCCCAGCGGTGGATTCGCCAGTAGCCAAGATGCGGACACAGATGGGGTCGAGGGTCGATTTTATTGTTGGTCACGAGAAGAGGCTTTGCAGGTACTAGGCCCAGAACAGAAGGCACTGCTAGACACCTTTGAAATCACAGAATCAGGCACTTTTGAAGAAAATGGCTGGTCAGTGATTAGGCTAGACCCCCCACTCAGCGAACGGCCCGAAGCGGAGCAAATCCAAATCCAAACTGCCTTTAACAAACTCAAATCAGCTCGAGATTTACGCTCTCCACCCGCTCGAGACGACAAGTTTATTTGCAGTTGGAATGCACTGCTTGTATCAGCGTTGGCAAAGGCAGGCCGTATTCTCAATGAGCCTCGCTATGTCAAGGTTGCAGAAGAAACACTTTCGCACATTGCGCAGCAACTATTTACCACAGGTAAAACACGCAGCCGTTTGCTTCGACGGCCATGTCACGATGACCAACCCATCCTTGCCTTTGCGGATGATTACGCAGCTCTCATCAATGCCCACATTGATATGGCCGAAGCACAATTCTCTCTTAGTCACTTGCAAAAGGCCCTCGAACTCATGGATGATTGTGTTGCACTCTTTTGGGATGACACCAGTGATGATGGTGGATTCTTCTATACGGGCAGCGATTCGGAACAGCTTTTGGTGCGTTCAAAAAAAACCACAGGGGGTGCTGAGCCATCGGCAAATGGTCTAGCGGCGTTGGCCCTAATCCGCCTGGACCTAATCTTTGATCGACCTGATCTGCGCCAAAAGGCCGAACAAAGTCTGCGTTGTTACCAAACCCTTATCGAACGCGCTCCTCAAGCCGTTGGATGGGAAGCGTATGCTGCAGCTTGGCTACAGTACCCCATTCAAGAAATGGTTTTAATTCGCCCAGAAACGCAGAACCAGGCCTTTCTTGATTGCATTCACAAACACCACTACCCTTTTCGAATTCAATTCACAGCCACAGAAGAACAGGCTGAACTTGCAGCTGAAGTTATACCACTCCTGGCAAATCGGTCATTGGTAGACGGACAACCCACCGCCTATCTATGTGAAGGGCGCAGTTGTCAGCACCCCACCACAGAGGTCAGCGTGCTTGCCGAACAGCTCAAGACTGCTCAAAAGAACAGCCATGCACAGCTTTTGGACCACATTAGACCGCCGGCTCCTGCACTCCCACACAGTGCAGAACAATGGGTCAATGGCCTGCCGGACTCAAACCACAACCGGATTCGGGTGCTCTACTTTTGGACGGGATGCTCAATCAACTGCCAGCATATCCTTCCTGAGATCTTATCGGTTGAACTTGCCTTTCGAGCGCAGGGAGTCGAGTTCATTGGGATACACAGCCCAAAGTTTAATCAAGAAAAAGAACATTCAAGCCTTCAACACACCACTCAGCGTTTTGGAATTAACCATCCGGTTTTGATGGATGCAGATCACAAAACATGGGCATCCTACGAAGTTCAAGCGTGGCCCAGTGTTGTAATTGTCGACTCGACAGGAAAGATCGCATATCGCCGCAATGGTGAGGTCCAAAGTATCGAAATGATGGCCGTCTGTGACCGGCTACTTTCAGAGTTGGAGGAACCGCTTATGCCGCTCAAGCCCCTTCCAAAGCCAACACCAAGACCAAATGCCTTATGCTATCCCACGAAGCTCTGCATGTCTCCAAGCCTCACCAAGCAACTTCAAGGGGAAGATCCTTTTGCCTTGGGCAGTCGGCTCTATGTGGCCGATACCGGTAACCACCAGATCAAGGTATACCACCTCAACACAGACGATCAAGGACTTCCAAGAGCAGTGCATGTCGACACATGGGGAAGCGGTACGGCAGGCTTTCACAATGGTGCACTTCATGAGGCCAGCTTTAATCGTCCGCATGGTTTGAGTTGCACGAACCAGCGACTTTATGTGGCAGATACTGGCAATCATGCCATCCGCTGCATCGATTTGGACAGCGGAACAGTATCAACCCTTGCTGGCTCTGGGCAGCTTGGCCGTGGAAGCATTTCAGACCACAGCAATCCGCTCAAGCTTTCACTCCGCTCACCAATGGATCTCGATGTCATCAATCAAGCATCCTCTGAGCTCTTAATCGTGGCCATGGCGGGCGCACACCAATTGTGGTTATATGTGCCTGAAACCGATCGAATGGGTCCATTTTTGGGGTCTGGACTGGAAAGCCATATCGACGGCAACAACAGCGAATCGGCACTGGCACAGCCTAGTGCTGTTGTCTCTGTGGGACCCTACCTCTTTTTTGTAGATGCCGAAACCAGTTCGATCCGTATCTACGACTTCAATGCCAAGCAGGTGGGCACACTTGTGGGAGAAGGCCTTTTTGACTTCGGAGATATCGATGGAGCTTCAGAAATGGTGAGAATGCAGCATCCAATGGGAATCACAGCAGGACGCACAGAACTCTTTGTGGCTGACTGCTACAACCATAAAATCAAAAGCATTGAACTTAACGGAGCATTCACACGAACCGTTTACGGAGAGATAAAAGGTCAACTCAACGAGCCACAAGGCTTGGCTAAAGCTGGAAAATATTTGCTCATTGCAGACACCAACCATCACCAAATCCTGTGCCTCGATCCACAGACAGGCACAGCCCATATTTTGATAGAATAACCCTTAAAATGGGTTGCAATTGTTGACCACCAGATCATGAAGCGATGAACAGGCTTGATGGCGAAATATATTGATGCCATTAATACAGAGGTCAAACTCCGAGCATGTTGCCGTCTCGAGTATCTCTATGCAACTCAAAGCCAATTGCTGGTTTTGTTCAAAGAGGTACGGAATATTACTGCAATGGGTAAAATTAAGATTTTGGGAGTTCATACAATCAGCCCAATTTCCAAACAGATTGACGGGTGCATGACAATCCGTCAAATGATCAATGCACTCTGGAACAATCAAAAGATCGCAAGTAGCGCTGTTGAAACGCTCAACGAGTTCATCTCCACTGTAATGAACTGCTGCGTGATCAGATGAGTCCGCATTTTTGCCGCTGCAAGCCAAGAAGAGTATTATCACCATGGCGTTCACTCCTTTCAATCTATAGCACACTCTGATTCAAATGTGGCTGACCCACCTGAAACAATCCCACTTTATTCATCAAGGCATTGGTTTTTTATCATTGCTGGCGTGGCTCTCACTTGGCATTGAATTGAATGTTCTCCTTGGACCGGAGGGTATTTATCCCATAGAAGTCACCATGCGACTGGTGTCTGAAACCCATGGGTTCGGCACTTTTCCGACCCACTTTTGGTGGGATACCAAAGGCCATTCCCTTTGGCTAGGCGTTTGGATTGGCGTACTGACTTGTGTGATGGCCATGGCCAATTGTTTTTCCCGACCTGCACTCGTCATCAACGGTTTTTTGTATCTTAGTTATTGTACAGTTGGCCGTGACTTTTTTTCCTTTCAATGGGACAGCTTAATGGTGGAACTGTGTAGTATTGCAGCCCTCATTCCAGCGCATCAGACCTCGCACCGCTCACGTTGGCTACCACGGCTTCTGCTGTTCAAAATTATGTTTTTTTCTGGAATAGCCAAGTGGCAGTCCCATCTGGGAGACTGGCAAGATGGCACCGCCATGACTTACTATTACGAAACAGCACCCATCCCGACATGGGTGGGCTGGATGGCACACCACCTTCCGACTTGGTGGCACCATTTCGAGTCATGGTGGGCGCTGTTTTTCGAGCTCGCTGTGCCCTTTCTTTTGTTTGGCCCATTGAAAGTAAGATGGGTTGCGGGGGCCATATTTGCCCTCTTTTTTGTGGTCGATGTGGCCACCGCCAACTACGGTTTTTTT
>JAYYJC010000108.1:0-10000 GCA_036146655.1 Myxococcota bacterium
GTGCCACAAGCCGCATTTCTTACCCTGCTTTGTTGTATTGAACCCAAAGTCAACGACAACACATTAAAGTGGAGTGCTGTTCAAAATGGATTGACAATCGGCGGCTTTGTGTTCATTTCGACGGCGATTGGCCTCAATCGCTTTACCGAAAGCCGGATTATGACGACAATCACCGAACCGGCACAGCGTTATCACTTGGTCAATGCCTATCACCTGTTTGGCCACATCACACGAGAGCGCATTGAACCAGTATTTGCAATACTGCAAAATGGAGAATGGACGGAACTCGAGTTTCGGGCCAAACCAGGAAATCCCATGCGGGCACCTCGATTTCTGACGCCCGTTCAACCTCGTGTTGACTTTCGATTGTGGTTTTATGGACTGAGCTATCAACGGGGTTCTCCTCCCTATGTGGAACGGCTACTCGAACGAATCTGCAATGCACCAGAAGCAATTCAAGGCCTCTTTGAAACAAAAGTTCATACACCCGAAGCCGTAGAACTTCGTTTCTATGAATATCGCTATTGCTCACCTACAGAGAAAGCCCAGAGTGGATGCTGGTGGTCGAGAAAATTACAGAGTCAATCCGATTCGATAAATTGCCAGATCTTCGAGGCCACACACTGATGGACTTCCAGTGAACACATTGATGGGCATCCGAAACTTAATCTGGTCGAATTCGACTTCAAGCCCAAGCAAAGGGCACAATATTTTAGATCCGCCAGACAAAGAAGCCCACAGCCAATGGTTTCAGAAGAAGAAAGACAAAACCAAAGAATGCACCTGTACTTATTAGTTCTGAAAAAAAGGGAGGGCCAACGGGAAATAAAAGAAACACCTCTTTAAAAGCCTCGATAAAGTCGATGCAAGCATAGGAATACCCCAAAGTCCAACCCACTGCACAGCACACTGCCACAAGGGCCAGAGACCGCCACCGCCGACCTCCAAATCCGAGTAGTACGCTGCAGACCACCCAGAAAACACCAAGCAGACTGAGAAAGGGCATCCACACAGACCATATTTGGTGCAGCATGGTCAGCATATTTTCAAAAGAATCTTTAAACGGTTCAAGTTCAAGTGGTGCTTTTGAGTCACCCTGTGCCCCCCCAAAAGTCAAAATGGCTTTTTGAGCTGTCATCATAAAGAGACACATCCCGCCAGTAGCGACCCACAGTGTACCAATGGCACCCATGGCAATCGCCACATTTCGGACCTGTTTGTTCAGATCAGTGTCGACTGACATGGAAGGAAACCTTAATGGAAGGTACAAGTAATTGGCTGACCCATGGGTATGTAGCTGTTGGGTGAAGGCAAGCCAAGCCCAATAAACATTCCACCCCAGTCATCCACATCAGTCAATGTCGTCACCGTGCCACCGCAATATGTACCTTGGGTGGGATCTTGAGAATTGAGGTCTGCAGAGACGCCGTTTTCAATGACGCCGTTTCCATTCCAGTCATAGGCTGAATCACCACAGAAACCCACAGACTCATCGAGACTGCTCTCGTTAAGATCTGGCAGATGCCCATCGCTGAAAGCCCAATACTGGCGTTCGTCTTCAGCACAAGGGTGCACCTGACCTTCCAGTGTATAGCGGTAATTCATAATAGAAGGATAGTTGGGTTTATAGTTGCAACTGTTGGACAACCCACCGTGTCCCAAGCCCATGTTGTGTCCAAGCTCATGCACATACACAGCGGCCATCTGCCATGAGTCAGTGTCACAGCCCTTACGCAATGCTTGGGTCCACCCCGGATAATACGCTGTTCCTGAGACATTGGTGTCCCAGCCCAAAACCCCATACCGAAAGTATCCTACTCGCTCTGAGGCCATGTAAGAGGCTGCCAGAGTTGGTGTCGCACTGATGTCAATGTACGAGGTGGTGTGGGAAATGGCATTTCCGCCAGTCCAACCAGACCCTTGTCCGTAGTCGATGTGTACATCGATGCCAATGCTCCCGTCTGGATTGCTTTGGTTGGCATTGTCTCCCAGATAACGGCTCTGAATAAGCTGGGCCGTTTCATCGTCGAGTTGGAATACCGTACTTCCGCCACCACATTGGCCATCCACATCAATCAACCAATCAATTTCCCAGAAAATGTCTTTTCGATTGGGGTTGGCACCCATTCCCGGAAGATTTAAGCCACCGGATGTTCCATAAATCTCTTCGTAATCGCGTATTCCATCATCGTCAGAGTCCGGATCGAGCGGGTTGGTTCCCGTACTGCTGCGACTGAGAAATACTCCGGTGTTGGTTTCAACGCAATCAGACAAACCATCGGCGTCCGAGTCCAAGTTGGGATCACAACCCTCTGTGCGACACGCTGAGTCACAGCCGTCGCCATCAATTAGATTGCCATCATCACAGGCTTCACCAACCTGATTGACTCCATTTCCGCAACTTTCCACCTCGCAGGAAGAGTCACAACCGTCCCCACCTTCGATGTTTCCATCATCACAGGTCTCACCAAAGTCAACGACGCCATCTCCACATATTTCAATGGAACAAGAAGAACCACAACCATCACCCGAAGCCAAATTGCCATCGTCACAGGCTTCAACGGGGTCTTGAACACCATCTCCACAGCGATCAAGCATGCAATTGGAATCACAGCCATCACCCGGCGTCGCATTTCCGTCATCACACTCTTCGCCGCTGTCAACAAGCCCGTTGCCACAATATTCCATTCGGCAATCCGAGTCACAGTCGTCTCCATTTTCTGTGTTGCCATCGTCGCAAGCCTCACGGTAAATGGGAACCTCTTCGGACACATTGTAGGCAAAAGCAGAACTTGCTAAACCACATATATTGGCTGGAGGAGAGCCGTTGTTCGGGAGCTTATTGAAGAGCACGGTTTCCTCTGTGCCGGTATGCGTGGTAAGTTCTAGAGACACATAGGTCAACCAACCATCGATTTGATGCACATACACATCCCGCATGCCACCGCTCAGCAAACTGAGGGCACGTTCAGAAGTAATAGACACAGTTTGAGGTGTAAAGAAGTTGCAATAACATCCTTGACCGTTGGTTTGATCATTGATGACCTCATTGGCAAGCAACTCATCGTCCACCCATACCTTTAGAGTGGTTTCGCCAGAACAGTCATAGCCAAGATAGGTGATTTCTGCGCTCAAAACCTCACCGTTGTTAAGCGAAAGGGCACCATCGCCACACTCAAATTCACAACTGGCTGAGCACCCATCGTCCGGATTAATGTTGCCGTCATCACAGGCTTCGCCGCCCTGAACCTTTCCATCTCCACAATACTCATCAAAACAGGCCCAATTACAGCCATCACCACTAACCTCGTTGCCATCATCGCACTCTTCGCCTTGCTGAAGAACTCCGTCTCCACAGCCTGGCAGACGACAGTTGGCAGAACAGCCATCGCCGTCCGTCACATTTCCATCGTCACACTCCTCACCTGCCAGGGTATTGGTGATGCTGTCTCCGCAGGTGGGCACAGAGCAATCAACTTCGCAACTCGTGGTTTGAACCCCAGAGGAATCACAGGCTTCTCCTGTGGTTACAATGCCATTTCCACAGCCAGTGACGGTGCAATTGCTGTCGCAGCCATCGTCGTCCTCGAGATTGGAGTCGTCGCACTCTTCAAGCTCGACCAAAGTTGGCTGAAGTGTATAAGTTTTGTCGGTAACAATCACTGGGAGACTGGAGGCTGGCAATAGACTTTCAGCCGCAGCTGCGCCGGCCTGCAGTTCGTGAAAGACAAACTCCTCACCCGAAGGTTCAAAGACCAGCTTGGCCCAATATATCAAAATATAGCCATCAGCGGGATCAGTGTACACTCGGTAGGTGTTACCGCCCTCATCGAGCATTGACAGGTCATCAATGGGAACTTCATTGATCGGGAGGCCAGCGATGCAGCCGTTGGTGTCGGTTTCGCTCACCACAAGTTGACCATCGACCTCAAGATTCATGTCAAAACTGCCATGAGCAGAACAATTGCCGGATGTCCACTTGAGGATGGCCCGCTCCGCAGCTTGCACACTGGTATTGGTGTAACCGTCCCCGCAACTGGCAAATGTACAGGAGTTGGTACAAGTGTCCGCATTGCTTTGGTTGCCATCATCACACTCTTCAGCCAACTCAATCAGACCATCCCCACAATTTGAGCAACTGGTTGAATTGCTTATGTCACCATCGTCGCAATCGACCAAGCCATCACAGTCATTGTCGATGCTGTCGACCACCTCGGCCGCTGCCGGATTGGCGCTGGCGTCTTGATCACGGCAATCGGTGCCGCCGTACTGATCACTGTCGAAACCATCACCGTCTGCGTCGTAATCCGAGTCTCCTGCGCAATCTTGGTCGACACCGTCGTACCAAACCTCCGTTGCGCTGGGAGAAATATTGATGTCGCCGTCGTCACAATCATCGCCACCAAAACTGTCGCTGTCGTGACCATCTCCATCGGCATCATAGTCTGAATCACCAGCACAATCTTGATCGACACCATCGTACCACACCTCAGACTCACTTGGAGAAATCTGAGCGTTGCCATCGTTGCAATCATCTCCCCCATATTGATCGCTGTCGTGGCCATCCCCGTCGGCGTCATAATCTGAGTTTCCGGCGCAATCTGAATCGACACCATCGTAGTAAACATCGAGTGCACCAGGGAAAATAGACGCGCTTGTATCATTGCAATCGGTTCCACCATACTGGTCACTGTCGTAGCTGTCTAAGTCCGCATCATAATCCGACCCCCCAGAACAGTCTTGATCCACCCCATCGTACCATTGCTCACTGGCAGACGGTGAAATGGCACTGTTGCTGTCGTTACAGTCAGCCCCTCCATACTGATTGCTGTCGTGGCCGTCAGAGTCTGAATCGTAATCAGAACCCCCAGAGCAGTCTTGATCAATGCCATCGTACCACTGCTCACTTGCGGCAGGAGAGACTGCACTGTTGGTATCGTTGCAGTCGTTGCCGCCGTATTGATCGTTTTCAAAGCCGTCTTGATCCGCATCAAAATCGTTAAGTGCGTCACAATTGCTGTCAATGCCGTCATACCATACATCAGATTGGGCAGGATTGATCGAGACATCAAAATCATCGCAATCGTCTCCCCCGTGCTGATCGCTGTCATGGCCGTCAAGATCTGCATCGTAGTCTGAGCCACCCAAACAGTCTTGATCAATGCCATCGTACCACTGCTCGTTGGCACCTGGATGTGCCAGTGGACGAGTATCGTCACAATCAGCACCACCGTGGGCATCACTCTCATAGCCGTCGAGATCTGCGTCATAATCTGAACCACCCGAGCAGTCCTGATCAAAGCCATCGTACCATACTTCTGTAGCCGTCGGAGACACAGAACTGTTCCCGTCGTTGCAATCGTCTCCCCCATGCTGATTACTGTCGTGACCATCATTGTCAGAGTCATAGTCAGAATTACCGAGGCAGTCTGAGTCCACACCGTCGTACCAAGTGTCTATGGCCCCAAGGTATACATCGGAGTTTGCATCGTTGCAGTCCGTACCCCCATGTTGATCGCTGTCATAACCATCGAGATCCGAGTCATAATCAGAGTCGCCAGCACAGTCAGAGTCCACGCCATCGTACCAAACATCTGATGCCCCCGGATAAGCCGTCACACTCGAATCATCACAATCAGCACCGCCGTATTGATCGCTGTCATAGCCATCGGCATCTGCATCAAAGTCTGAATCTCCTGAACAGTCTTGATCCACCCCATCATACCATTGCTCACTGGCAGACGGAGATACAGCGGGCTCTGAGTCATCACAGTCATCCCCACCAAAAGTGCTGCTCTCATACCCATCTTTGTCAGCATCGTAATCGGAGTCGCCAGCGCAATCGGAATCTACACCATCATACCAAATCTCAACAGATGCAGTATGAACCGTGGCATTGAAATCATTACAGTCATTGCCACCGTAAGTCATCGAGTCGTAGCCGTCTCCATCTGCGTCTTTGTCGGAAGCACCATCACAGTTTTGGTCAAAACCATCATACCAAACCTCTATGGCTCCTGGATAGACTCCCGAGTCGCCATCATGACAATCATCTCCACCGTATTGATCACTGTCATGGCCGTCTGAGTCTGCGTCGAAATCTGAGTCAGTCCCACAGTCCGAATCCACACCGTCATACCAGATCTCAACGGCGCCAGCATATATTTGGTTGTTCGTATCATCGCAGTCCGTTCCACCATAGCTCAACGGTATCTGGAAATCTTCATCAGCATCATAGTCATTTTTCCCGTCACAGTTGTGATCTATGCCGTCATACCAAGTGTCTTGAGCATTGGGATTAATGGACGGGTCACTGTCATTACAGTCTGTTCCACCCATGGCCATATCCACAAATCCATCGTTGTCATTGTCATGGGTTTGTTCCGCCTGACCATCACATGAAGAATCGATGCCATCACCAGGTAAATCAGGGGCACCAGGATAAATGCTGTCATCAAAGTCATTGCAGTCATTTCCACCTGCACTCTGTGCGTCAAAGCCGTCTCCATCGACATCATTATCGTTGGCACCGTCACAATTTTGATCAATGCCATCGTACCACACTTCAGTCGCAGCTGGCGAGACGATGAATTGACTGTCGTCACAGTCGTCACCGCCGTATTGATCGCTGTCAAAACCATCGCGATCTGAATCGTAGTCGGACAAACCATCACAGTCATTGTCGACCCCATTGTACCAAGTTTCAGACAGAAGGGGAGAAATTTGACTTGAGGTGTCATCACAGTCATTGCCACCATAACCGTTGGCCAAGACACCGTCTCCATCAGCATCGTAATCATTGCCGCCATCACAGGCTGAATCAACCCCATCGTACCAGATGTCATTGGCGCCGGGATAAATGTTGCTGTCTCCATCGTTGCAGTCGTCACCGCCATGAGTATTGGCATCGTGGCCGTCGATGTCGGCATCGTAATCGCTGAGTTCATCGCAGTTTTCATCAATGCCGTTGTACCAAATCTCTATGACCGACGGATTGATGTTGGCTTGAAGATCATTACAATCATCCCCACCAAAGTTCTTCGCATCGTAGCCATCTAGGTCACGGTCAAAGTCAGAAGTACCTGAACAATCGGAGTCAACACCGTCATACCACTGGTCACTCGCACCCACATACACACTCGCATTGGTGTCGTCGCAATCCGTTCCACCATGTTGGTCACTGTCAAAACCATCGAGATCAGAGTCGTAGTCACTGAGCCCATCACAGTCGCCGTCAATGCCATCGTACCACTGCTCGGTACCAACAGGAGATATACCTGACTGGCTGTCATCACAGTCTGAACCGCCATGCTGGTCACTGTCAAACCCATCGCCATCTGAATCATAATCAGAACCACCTGAACAGTCTTGATCCACACCGTCATACCAAGTTTCGGTTGCACTCGGTGAAATGGATGCCAGCACATCGTTGCAGTCGGTTCCACCATACTGAATGCTGTCAAAGCCATCACCGTCTTGGTCGAAGTCACTTAATCCATCACAATTTTGGTCCACGCCATCATAATAGACTTCTGTGGCGTTGGGCCGGATGGCACCTAGTTGATCGTTGCAATCCAAACCGCCAAACTGGTCACTGTCAAACCCATCGCCATCAGAATCGTAGTCCGAATCTGCCATACAATCCGAATCGACACCATCATAGGGCACATCAGGTGCATAAGGATAGACCGCAGCGTCACTGTCATTGCAATCGGTTCCACCATAAATGGTTGTGTCATAGCCATCAAAATCGGCATCAAAATCGCTTAAACCATCACAATTTTGATCGATGCTGTCATACCAGACCTCAGTCGCAGATGGTGAAACCAGTGCGTCTTCATCATCACAATCCGCTCCTCCATATTGACTGGAGTCATAACCGTCTTCATCTGCGTCAAAATCACTCCAACCATTACAATTTTGATCCACGCCATCGTACCAGACCTCAGTTGCACCCGGAAAAATATTGGGGTTGCCGTCGTGACAATCTGTTCCGCCAAATTGAATGCTGTCAAAGCCATCACCATCGGCATCAAGATCATCCAAAGAGTCACAATTTTGATCCACACCGTCGTACCACACCTCGGCTGCGCCTGGAAAAATGAGAATACTTGAGTCATCACAATCAGTCCCACCATGCTGATCACTGTCAAAACCATCTAAATCAGCATCGAAATCACTCAAGCCGTCACAATTTTGATCCACACCGTCGTACCACATCTCGGTCGCAAGGGGTGAAATAAGGCTCTGACTGTCATTACAGTCCAATCCACCATGCTGATCACTGTCAAAACCATCTAAATCAGCGTCAAAATCGGATCCAGATGAACAGTCTTGATCGATTCCATCATACCAAACCTCTGACGCACCAGGATAAGCCGACGCATTGGAATCTAAGCAATCTAGCCCACCGTATGACACCGAGTCATAGCCGTCGAAATCGGCATCAAAATCGCTCAGGCCATCGCAGTTTCGATCTGCACCGTCATACCAAATCTCGACAGCACCGGGATTGACATTGGCATTTTGGTCGTCACAATCTTCACCGCCATAAAGATTGATGAGATATCCATCCGTGTCAGCATCGTAATCATTGGCGCCATCGCAGTTTTGATCAACGCCATCGTACCAAAGTTCATTGGCACCGGGATAAATCTGATTGTTGGAATCATCGCAGTCAAGTCCGCCAAAAGAGACACCATCATAGCCATCGCCATCAAAATCAAACTCGACACCCCCAAGACAATCTGAATCAACGCCATCACCCATTGCATCAGGTGCACCAAGGTAAGTACTTGCATTCAAATCATCGCAGTCCGTTCCAGGAGCCACACCTTCAGGCGGATTGATGCTCCCATAACCATCTGCATCTTCGTCCTGCATGCAGAGAGACGGGTCACTTTCTTGATGGCCAGCCGCAGGAGAAATCAAGTGATTTTTGTCATCACAATCCAAACCACCAAAATCGGTTGAGCGATAGCCATCACCATCAAAGTCAGCCGCCACAGCAGCACACTCAGAGTCCGACAGCAGATCAACTTCAGTGGTGTCGGAGACCTCGATGTCACCAATGAGGCGTATACTGGGAGACAACTGCACTGATAGTTCCGCATCAAAGTTGAAATACTCACCTTGATTAGACGAGCTCAGCTCGAAAACCTCTGCAAAGCCATCCCCCTCAAGCGCATTCAATGCAAATTGAGGCATGATCCCATTGCAATCACTGAGATTTGCTGTCAAAGTTGACGCCCCAGGTTCAATCTTGTAAAAACCGTCTCCACAGGTGTCATTGAGCTGAAGTTCGATGCCACAATCTCGGCCAAAAGGATCTTCTTGGGCAAGTTGAAGCCAAAGACTCGCAGGTGAATTTGAGTTAAGGTCGGTGTAACCAGAGCGATCATCTTGAAAGACACAGCCATCAATGGTGTATGGTGGGTAGTTGACCCACTGGCCTTCACAGCTCCAACCGTCTTCGCTGGGACAATCAGAAATGCTTGAACAAGTTTGACCAGAAGGTTCTCCATCAAAGAGGCATTCTCCTTCGAAGGCCGGTTCAAACTGTAAACTCAACCGCGCATAACAATCTGTTTCTGGGAGATCGACCACCTCTCCACTATCAATCGGAAAAGAGGAATCGATGAGGGTCGAATCGCGGCCTGTTTCAGGAGATTGAGACCCAGTCGGGGCCGTGTCCTTCTGAACCGAAGGCCCAGTGTCTTTTTCATTTTCAATACAGGCTGATAATGCCAAACTAAACCACAAACGCCACATGAACGCCTCTCATATAAGTACTGACATTGTAGCACAGTTTTTACCATGACTACCCAGACATTATTGTGAACCACGATCAGGCGCATTCAACCGTTCAAGAAGGGCTTCTCTCAAAGATGATTCAGGTCGATTTGGATGTAAACACCGAGAGATTCTCAATAGCAAATCCCGAACGGCAGTAGGCCATTCGATGGCCAATTGACGCACATTCTCATTTTGGATGTGATCA
>JAYYJC010000109.1:0-10000 GCA_036146655.1 Myxococcota bacterium
GGATGACACCATTCTGCTTGAGACTCAGAAAAAAAATCTCGACAGGCAATGGGTCTGATCTTGTAAACCCGGCACTGACCCGATTCAAGTTCAAGAAATGGACAAGGCCTTTTTTCACTTTTAAATGCCACTCCAATGGCCTCAAAACCCGTAAAATCTTTTTCTATCTGTTGGAACCGTGCCACATCTGCTTCCAATTGGGCTCGCATGGTCTCATCGACTCTATCTTCAAGCACGGCGACTTCAGCCGCTGAAATGGCTTGTGGGTTGTCAAAACAACATGCCGAACAACCACTGCGACATGTGAATGTTCGATCACTGGTCACAATGGCAATGTAGGCGTCTGCTGCAAGATACCAATCCGACATGGCCCGTCGGTAAGCCGGAGTGTTACCGTGGTTGGCAGCCTCGAGTAAGGCACTACGGAGGGCATAAAGACCAGATCGAAGAGCCATTGTGGCCGCAGGAGAGCGGAAGAGATTAGACATAAATGCTCAATAACGCATCCCTGCACCCCCGTACACTACATGCGGCCCTTGGGTAAAAAGACACGGGCCGACCCCCCGCCATAGTGACTTGGCATTTGTGGTGCAATGTGATCAGACGACTCTTGTCCATCTCCCAACGAAATAGAGATGTGTCCTGACTCTGTATTTCCTTGCGACCAGACAACGATGGCCCCGGCAGGAAGTGAACTTAATCCACTGGCAGGAACTTCTGTAAAGAGGTCTTTCCGAGCAGCAAGTTGACTGGCGGCCATATACGCATGCCCACCATATAAAAATCGACCAATGACACGGTCCACCGCATTGGCCACATATTCATAACATCGTTTTTTTGAGTATCGGCTGCCCCCATTTTCGGCGCGCGATGCAGCAGCAAGTGCATTCCCAAGGGCCGAGTCGTAGCCATTGTGTCCTGTAACATTTGGAGACGCTGCCGAAGGTGAGTCGGATGGCTGATGAGAAGCACTTTGACTGGTGTTCGGAGAGGCCGACTGACCATTTTGGGCACCGATTGAAACAGATCCACCACCGGGCAGTTTTAGGTGGTCACCGGGATGAATGATACTCCATCGGTTTAAACCATTGGCTTTGCAGAGTGCGCGAATACTGGTTCCGTGTGCATTTGCGATGGACCACAGGCTATCACCGGTACGAACAGTGTACCCGTCGTTAGCTGAGCTGACCGGACTGACTGCACCAGGAATTGAGAGACTTTGACCTACTCTAATCAGTTCACTGGTCAGTTGATTGCTGCTCAACAAGGCATTGATGCTGGTTTCGAACTGATTGGCTAGAGACCAAAGGGTGTCACCGGGTTGTACCGTATAGTTGTGACTGGATGGTCCAGAACCTTGCGAGATGGATGTGGATTGTTCATAGCGTTGTTGGCGATTCTGCTGCATGAAATTCCCCAATGCAATCAATGTCTATATAAATTCAAAGCACTGTTGCATCGAGGGCAAGGTTTAGGGCAAACTTTTATTTGATATTAATCAAAAGAAAGAACACCCCACTGTTCATTTCGTTCATTACGGATTGGTTGACGGGAAACGGGTATTGATCTCGCCAACATATTCCTTTCGCTGTTTGTTAATGCGGGCTTCTTCCCGTTCATATACTTTAATATTTCGGGCGATTAACGCATCCGGATCATGCCCACGAGCTTCGAGTTCGCGACGAATGATGCGATCCATAATGACCATCTTTTCTTCTAAAAATGCTTCTACACGGTCGGGCGGATAAGTCGTATGCCAATCAAACATAATGTCGAGGGCATGCTGGAAGCCGATGGCACAAATGGGCTGAAAGCCTTGATGAGAACGCCTCTTACCCCAACCCGGATCGATGTTGTGTTCTTTCATAATTCGTCTTTCTTCATTTTTGTTGATGCCCATATCGAGTAAAGGCGCATTGTAGCGAACCCCATATCGTTTGTAAAACTCAACATTTTTCTCACGAGTAATGGGCATGGACATGGCCGCATATTCGCCACCGACACTTGAACAGATGAATGTATTTGTGATGTTGTGTTCAAGATTGTAAATAATGGTGTGCGTGGCCATAGATTGTTGGCACCCCAAACAACACACCCAATGCCCACGGTACTTGACCATATCCTTCAGCATTTTTTTGGCACCCACCTCGTTCCATGTCTCAGTCAGATCAATGAGATGATGGTACACTCGGTCTCCAAGAACTCGACGCAAATCGGCATTGTGCTTTCGGGACCATTCGTTGAAAAATGTGCCGTAATGGTGCTTGTATGTCAACAGATGAACACCACCTGTGACCATCTTCCCCATTAATACTGCAACAGCTGCACTGTCTAGGCCTCCAGAGTAGAGTACAGAAAAGCTTTCTAGGCATCGGTATTCGTCAGCGGTTAGTGGCATATATCGCCTCCTCATTGTCAATTAAGTCATACCGCATATTCTTTGGCACTGCCATGTTGAATATCAGCAAATCGTGCCCTATTATACAGACCTGATAATAATCGATGTCCACTTGGTTCACCCATAATCTCAGTTTAAACCGACCAGAGGTCAAACTTCCCAGTTTTGACAATCTTCGGTTAATGTCGAAGTGGTTCCACCAACAAGAATCAAATCTAACTGACATTAGACCGAACTGTGGCGCATCTATTCAATGGTTTGAAGAGCCTAATCGGACAAATTATGCTGTGGTCTTTGTACATGGATTTTCAGCTTCGCCTTCAGAATGCAACCCTTTTCCTCAACGGTTGGCCAAAGCTCTTCATGCAAATCTCCTTTGCACACGGCTAAAGGGACATGGCCGCACATCCAATGCCATGCGTGAAGGCAGTCTTCAGGCATGGCTTGACGGCACCGCAACCGCACTCCAAATTGGCAAACAAATGGGAAAAAAAGTTGTGGCCATTGGTTGTTCCACAGGCGCAGCATTGCTCGTCTTACTTGCAGCTCGATTCGGTATTCAACCTGATGCGTTTTGTCTGATCTCACCCAGTTTCGCAAATGCCAAAAGAAGGAGTAGGCTTCTCGAGCTCAGAGGAAGAAGGCTCTTCCTTCGACTGACCTTGGGATCAACACGGGAGTGGCACAGCAACGATCCAGAGGTGAATCGAATCTGGACAAACCGGTACCCAAGTTCAGCCATTTTTCCTTACATCGATGCCATGAGAACACTCAGAAGAACGCACCTTGCTTCAATCACTTGCCCAACATTGGTCTTTGCAGCCCCACAAGATCAACTTGTTGATTTTACAGAAACCCAAAAAAGGCTCTCAGAGTTTGGTGGACCCACACATTTGTTTCCTATTTACGACTCTGTAGAACCGCTGCAACACAACATTATCGGGAATGTATTGTCACCAAGCACACTCGAACACAGCCTTATTGAAACTCTGAGCTTTCTACGGTCGCACTCCATTCGAATCGGCTAATCCGAAAGGTGATTTGCGATGCGCTCATTGACAAGCCCAGGCTTTGGGAAAACCCGACGAGGTTCATTGCGCTTGCTGTATAAGGTCTTTCCATCGACGATCACATCAAATACCCCACCACCTCCTTCAATAAGGCGCACGGTTGCATTGGGATGAACATCTAATATTTCAGCTTCCACACGGGAAGCATGCGGTAAATAGTTTCACATCACACAGTAAACAATTTCAATTTTCACAGGGCCTCCAAGGTCTGAAGTTCACGATAATGGGCGCAGCTATGGACGAAAGGGCTGTACCGTGCAGTCTGGATCGTCACAGTCAATCAAACCATCACCGTCATCATCAAGGGTATTAAAGCAGTTTTCCACATTGCTGGGACAACTTGGGTCCCCTACACAAACCGGATCATCACAATCAACAAAGCCATTGAAATTGTCGTCTGTTCCGTCTGAGCAGTCTTCGATGCAATCCACACTTGGAAAGCAATCAGGATCATCACAATCGGTTAAGCCGTCATTGTCGTTGTCGAGCAGATCAATGCAATCCAACTCACCGCAGGCGGCTTCAAGAGCACAATCGGCGTCATCGCAGTCGGTGAATCCATCATTGTCATCATCAATGCCATTGTCGCACGCAACTTCGTTGCTGGTCACGCAGGCTTGATTAAAACTACAGTCTGGATCATCACAATCCACAAAGCCGTTGAAGTTGTTGTCAATGCCATCATCACAAATCACTTCCGCTGGCTGACAAGAAAACCAAGTGTTGCAATCGGGATCATCACAATCGGTCAGACCATCCCCATCATCATCGATGCCATCTTGACAATCGTTTTCTTGGGAAAGGACCGTGCAGGCTGGATCAAAGTCACAATCTTCATCATCGCAATCGGTAACTCCATCACCGTCATCGTCGATGCCATCAGTACAATTGAGCTCTGGACTGGGGGCACACGCTGGGTCAAAATCACAGTCAATATCATCGCAGTCAGCGACTCCATCCCCATCGTCATCGATGCCATTGGAACAGTTTGTCTCAGCGGGGAAACAGTCCGAGAAGAAGTCACAGTCAGGGTCGTCACAATCCGTCAGACCATCTGCATCGTCATCAACACCATCATCACAAACCTGCTCACTGCTGAACGAACAGTCAATGTCTTGGGCACAGTCGGGGTCATCACAGTCTATGAGACCATCACTGTCTTCATCTAAGCCATTGCTACAGTTGGCTTCAAAGCCACCACCGCCGTTGCAGTCGATGTCTTGGGCACAGTCAGGGTCATCACAGTCTACAAGCCCATCATTGTCATTGTCGATGCCATCATTGCAGTTCGGCTCGCCACCGCCGCCACCGCCGCCATTGCAGTCGATGTCTTGGGCACAGTCAGGGTCGTCACAATCTACGAGCCCATCATTGTCATTGTCAATGCCATCATTGCAGTTCGGCTCACCACCACCACCACCATTGCAGGCAGGGTCAAAATCGCAGTCAATGTCAAGACAATCGATCTGGCCATCATTGTCATTGTCTTGATTATCTGTACAGTTGAACTCACTCTGAGAGCACAGTGGCTGAGGCAAACAGTCGGGGTCATTACAATCCACGGCACCGTCACCGTCGTTGTCAAAACCATCATTGCAGTCTGTCTCACCGCCACCACCACCACAGGTGGGCTCATTTGCACAATCTGGATCATCACAGTCTGCAAGACCGTCGTTGTCGTTGTCTTGCCCGTCTCCGCAAATGGTTTCGATGTTGCTGCAGACTTGATCGGTAAAACAGTCCTGATCATCACAATCGGTCAGCCCATCACCATCATTGTCCAGACCATCCGCACAAATAGATTCACCCTGAAGTATTTGACAAGCAGGATCGAAATTACAATCAGTGTCATCACAATCTGTGAGGCCATCCCCATCGTCATCAAGCCCATCAACGCAGTTGGTTTCAGAGACACCCCCGTTACACGCTGGATCAAAATCGCAATCGTTGTCAGCGCAGTCAAGGGCACCGTCATTGTCGTTGTCTTGGCCATCCGTACAATTAAACTCACTCTGAGAGCACAGTGGCTGTGCCAAACAATCGGAGTCGTTACAATCCACGGCACCGTCACCGTCCTTGTCCAAACCATCATTGCAGTCTGATTCGCCGCCACCGCCGCCACAGGTGGGCTCATTTGTGCAATCAGGATCATCGCAGTCCGTCAAACCATCGTTGTCGTTGTCTTGGCCGTCGCCACAAATGGATTCAGTGCTGCTACAGATTGGCTGCGTCAAACAGTCTGGATCATTACAATCTGTGAAGCCATCCCCATCGTCATCAAGACTGTTGCTGCAGTTGGTTTCGCCTTGGTTGAAAGAACAAGCCGGATCGTTATTGCAGTCTGTATCATCGCAGTCCGCAAGACCATCGCCATCATCATCAAGCCCATTCACGCAGTTGGTTTCAGTACTTGAACCACCGCAAGAGGGATCAGTACTACAGTCAGTATCCTGACAATCGATCAGGCCGTCATTGTCGTCATCGGCACCATTTGTACAATTGGTTTCGGCCTGTGAACAAAGGGGCTGTACCAAGCAATCACTGTCCAAACAGTCTACGAAGCCGTCACCGTCATTATCCATACCATCATTGCAATCGACTTCCCCACCTCCACCACATGCGGGACTGGTCAGGCAATCCGTATCTTCGCAATCGGTCATGCCATCATTGTCATTGTCTTGGCCATCTACACAGTTGACTTCGTTTGCAGAACCACCGCAGGCCAGATCGTTGTTACAATCCGTATCTTCACAATCGGTCAGACCATCTAAATCATTGTCAATGCCATCGTCACAAGGAAATTCAGTAAAGTCACAATCTGGACTGCTGTCACAATCATCATCAAAACAGTCGACCCACCCATCAAGATCGTTGTCGATTTCGTCTGCGCACAGGCTTTCAGGCAAACAGTAATCATTCTCTGCACAGTCTGGGTCATCACAGTCCGTAAGCCCATCACTGTCGTCGTCTTGTGCATTTCCACAGGCCGTTTCAATAAGGCCATCGACCCCGTTACAATCTTGATCAATGCCATCGTCATTGGGGTCCGAAGGGGCACCTGGATTGACTTCCGAATCGGAATCATCGCAGTCCGTTCCAGCCGCAACACCTTCGACAGGATTGTCAAGACCATAGCCATCGTCATCGGCATCTGTCATACATGCGTCCGCATCCTCAATTTCTGCGGCACCTGGGAAGGTATTAATGTCTGAATCATCGCAGTCTGTTCCAATGTCAATGCCATCTGCTGGTACCGACTCACCAAAGCCGTCATCATCAACATCTGTCATACATGCCTCAGGATCATCAAACTCGGCAGCCCCAGGAAAGGTATTGATGTCTGAGTCATCACAGTCCAAATCACATGTGCTAAAACCATCACCATCAGTGTCCGCCGCATTGAGTGCTGCATTGCCATCGTCACAGTCTATGCCTGCCGTCACACCGTCAGATGGTGCACTTTCACCGAAACCATCGTCATCGGCATCTGTCATACATGCGTCTGCATCCTCGAGTTCTGCAGCACCTGGGAAGGTAAAAGGGTCAGAGTCGTCGCAATCATCAACGGAATTAAATCCGTCTCCATCAATGTCGACAACTTTAAGGCCGCCACCAGCGGTGTCACTCTTATCAGCACTGCAAGACAAAAGAAGACTCATCAATGAAATCGTGAGAAGTTTTTTGGACATATTCATACCTCTGCCTACGCCATAAAACGGCGTTCAATCATGGTGGATTCACTATACCTTAGTTTGTGGAAATATCACACTTTCGTCGCCTGCTTATTCCGAGGCCAAATGCCAATGTCCAAGCCATAGCTGAAAAAGCGCCTCCATTACTGCAGCCGCTACCACAGCCAGAGTCACCAAGTTCTGGATTGCTCGAATTGCTGCTTTGGTCTAAGTTGACATCTGGTGCGCCCAAATCATCCCCTGAACCAGTGCTGTCATCACATGTTCCAGGGTCCTCAATCATCCCCATCCCACAAACGGGAAAACGGTCTTCGAGTTCATAAAGGTATTCAATGAAGCGTCTTTGAGACTGTTCCACAATATTGGTGTGATAGAGCACAAGGTCTTCGCCGGCTTCGTTGGGCGTATAGCGCATGTGTAACCTTGTAAAGAAATAATCGGCAGCATGAATGCGATCTTCACTTACACCAAGCGAGATCAGATCATCTCCTGAAGGCGGATCCCCTGTACAGGGATCACAGCCACCACCACCCCATGCATATTCGGTCAAGTATGAACCCTCGTTTTGGCTGTCATAACCTTCTGTAAAAAGATCTGCGTAGTATTGTCCAAACGCTTCTCCCTGACTGTTCCACATGCATTCATCTTCAACGGTAAATTCGGTGTAGTTGGCAATTCCAGCAGCACCAAGTACATAATCATTGAGGACATAAAGCACGAGGTCTTGTGAATCCTTGGCATTGAGGGTTCCTATTCGAATGGGCAATGCAAAAGCGGAGCTCTCATATGCCAGCTGAAGTGGAGAAAGGAGGTCTCCTGACTGGATTCCAGCAGAAGACGCCACCTTGGCTGCTAGAAAGTACTGGCCAGCGCTGATGTATTCTTGAAGTAAGGTGATTGATTGCCCAGGGACCTGATAGCCATTGGAATTAAGCCAATCAAAGAGGCTTTGAGACTCAGAGGCTGATAAGATGACCACTTCATATTCACCCACAATGTATTGTGCTTCGACTGATACAGTGGGTTCGGATGGAGGGGCATCACTGGCAGAATCGGCCAGCCAGCCTGTATCAGAATGCATCTCAAAATCATCGCAGGTATAGTTGACCAATCTGGGCATGGAATAGGTATCAATGTTATCGAAGACTACTGGGTCGATCACTCGAATGTCAGACTCGGATAAAACCTGAGACACAGGCATAACCAGCGCAAAATCAGTAAACGAACCAATCACATCATTTTGGACGGTCAAGGTGGTCATTTGACCAGTTCGCACAATGGCCGCCTGAGAATAGCTGTTAAAAAACTCTGAGCCCACACCACCAACAAAAGTGCCGCAAAATGCCTCTGCTGGCAGACTGACAAAGACCGAAATCAAGAACAGGTTCATTTTGGTATCCGTTGTAATCAATCAATATTGTGTCACCACAAAAGGATGATACATCGTAGCTATGGGCTCGACAGAAATTTTCACAGAAATCCCCATACAACCCAAAGGAGAATACTATGCCAATCCCAATTGATGTTCAATGCCCATGGTGTTTTGAATGGATGGAACTTTGGGTCGCCTTAGACGATGTGGGCAAAATGACTCATGATTGCGATGTTTGCTGTCGACCATGGACTGTCACGGTTTGGCTAGACGACTATGGCGAACCCATGGCACAAATCGAACGAGAGCATTAATGGCTTTGGCATGTGGGCCTCAGAGAAAACAATTCCAATCAGCCGTCGACACCTATTGGGTATGGGTGCTGGATTGTTGTGCCCGTTGCCGGGAAACGCCAAGGCACTTTGGTTCAACACCTTTAACAGCCTGACTGAAGACCTCATTCAACACCCCCTGCACATCAAAGGTCGCTTACCCAGCGACTTGAAAGGGCACCTCTATCGAGCAGGACCCGTTCACTTTGAACAACCCGATGGCAAACGGTATCAACACTGGTTTGATGGAGATGGCGGTCTCCTCGATATCCATCTCAATGGACATGGGCTGGCGACTGCAACCATGAGATTGCTCCGTACACCGGGCTTTGTCAATGAGCAGCAAGCTGGGGCCGTGATGTATCCCAGCTATGGAACCCCCACAACACACGCACTTCGCAAAATATTGCGACAAGACTTTAAAAATGTGGCGAACACGAATGTCGTTTCGTGGAATGATCAGCTTTATGCACTGGTGGAATCAACATTACCGACAGCAATTGAGCCAAATACATTAGAACGCATTGATGAAACCACCTTCGGAGGCGTTATCAGGGGCGGGTTCTCTGCACACCCACACCGTCATACTGGGGGTAAAACCCTTTACAATGTGGGAATGGAGCTGGGTTTAAAGTCGAAGCTTCACATCTATGCCATGAACCAATCAGGTCAAAACCGTCGGCTATTGAGCATTCCCAAACCACATTGTGCAATGCTTCATGACTTTGCATTGACCGAAAAACACATTGTTCTTTTGCAACCCCCCATACATTTGGACTTCAAAAAAGTGATTGCATCCAAAGGGGCTGTTTCTGAGGGATTGGTGTGGAATGGACAAAGAGGAACTCAAATCACGGTTATTCCAATAAATGACCCCGACCAAATGAGATCATGGGAGGTAGACCCATTTTATCAATGGCACATCGGTAATGCTTGGGAACTGGGTCCGGAAATATTCATTGATCTCGTAAAGTATAGAGACTTTTCAAGCAACAAAGCCCTTGGAAACCTGATACACGGATACCGCAATACTGGGGAGCTTAATGGACGATTAACTCGGCTGCGATTTAATCAAATAAGCGGTACCATGGCAACAGAATTTGAAGCAAAGCACAGCGGTGAATTCCCTCAGGTGT
>JAYYJC010000110.1:0-10000 GCA_036146655.1 Myxococcota bacterium
CAACAGGGGTTTGGGCCCAGCGAAACCGCTATGTCTATTTGGCAGAACACAGTTCAGAAGCAATTTCAATCGCTGGATTACCGGATACCCTTAGCCAGTATGATCTCAAAACTGGTCAACGCCACAGCACTCAGCTCAGTGCAACCTCCTACCCCACAGAACCTGTAGCCGTCCCCAAAACCAATGCAAAAAACAGTGAAGACTGTTGGATATTGAGCGTAATATATGATGCGCACTCTCAGACCTCAAAATTCACAGTATTCGACTCTGAGGCTTTTTCTGCAGGCCCTGTGGCTACTGGTGATTTTGGCCGTCCCATCCCGATGACCTTTCATGGGCATTGGCAGGCCGATTAATCCCATTGACACCTGTGGACAAGCCGTCTGAAATCGAGTAATAAGACGACCAACTCTATTTTACTCTGTTTTTGGAGCCGACATGTCTGATTCTATCAAAGAACGTGCCCATATCCTCGAAGATAAGTTTTTTGCCGCTCAAGAGGCCAAAGTTCTCAACCAGTTGCGAGCGGAACTCCGACACAACGATGACCTAAACGCACTTGCTGCGATTGCTCACATCACTGACCGTGACGCCCTTGAAGAACTCGACTCAATTGGTGTTAATCCAAGTACTTTTGTCGCTGTGAAATTGATCCCTATGGTGGCTGTGGCGTGGGCAGATGATGACCTCGAAGATGAAGAAATCCACGCCATTCAATCAGCGGCATCTGCACAAGGAATAAGCAATAAATCGGCCGCAGGACAATTGCTTCATCAATGGCTCCGAGACCCACTCAGTAGTGTTGTCATCGATGCATGGTCTCTATTTATCAGTGCTTATTGTCAACGGCTCGATGCGACACAAGTGGCAGAACTCGAAAAAGAAACCATTGACAGTGCCATTCTCATCGCAGAATCTGCAGGTGGGATTTTGGGTTTGGGTTCTGTTAGTCGGTTGGAAACCAACATGATCCAACGCTTGCGGAATGCCTTCCGCTAGATGGCATTGGCCGATGTAAAATCCGAGCCCATCAAAAGCGTATCTGACATTTTTTAAGCGCCGCTTGAACAGTCGGATCCGCAATGGCACCTCTGCGGGCAGCATTTACCAAAAATGATTCCGCTTCAGAACAGCGGTTGGCGTTTGCCAACATAAGGCCTCCAAAAACCCAAGGTCGGAGATCTCCCGTCATTTTTTGTGCGGCCTTTTCATAGAGCGCAATGGCGCCATCAACATCACCGCTTCGTTCAGTGGCAATCGCCAACCAAAGTGAAATGTCTCCTGCACGGGAGCCGTGTTGTTGAGCGGACTTCAAGTGTGGCAAAGACTGAGCTGGTTTGTTTTCAAATATATATGCCAACCCCAAAAGATAAAGCAGATTGGGATCATCAGGCGCATGAACCAATCCGGCCTCAGCAACGGCAATTACTTGTGCTGGTGCCTCAGCATCCACATGGATTGCAGCAGCAATTCGATAGCCTCTTGGGTCACTCGCATTGATCTCGATGAGACGTTCTGCATATGCCAGCGCTGCTTTGGGTTGATTGAGTTGACGGGACAAAATGGCCGCATTGTTCAAAACAGTGGTCTGCATTGGATAAGTATCAAGAATGAACGCACACTCTGCCAGCGCCAAATCCAACTGGCCTGCTTCGGTGTACTTGAGACTTAAGCTCAACCGTGCATCAACCAACAACGGATACTCAGACAAAATGGCTTCCAGCTTTGGAATGGCAATATCTGGCGATTCTAATTGTGCCATTTGAATCTGACTGACCACATGAATAAGATCTCTCGGATCAGGCGCTTCTTCGAGTTGAAGGGTCACACTGTCTGCAATGTAACCCAGTGCTGCAAGTGCACTACCTTGTTCCCCTATAGGAGGGGAAGGTTGAGGGATCTCGGTTCCAAAGAATTGGCGGTTTTGGTCATTGTCAGCTTCTGAGACTGGCATCGGGTCACCGGTAGTCCACCGTTCCCCGTGATCCCAAACCCCAAGCTCAACTCTTTTCTCTCCGGTTTGGGGGGCTGTCAATGGATGAAATCCATAATGGTAAGCCGGAAAAAGGGTTTCAGAATACACGGTTACTGGTTTTAACGGCTCCATTTGAAGGGCTGGCAATAACGACCGACCATCGGAAACGAACTGGAGTTCAAGATGCGCAGCAATGGTTGCAGCAATGTCCACTAAGCTCACTCCAGTATTCACCACATGAGCGGCCTTCGGGGCATCAGGGACAGGCTCTAAGTTTAATGTGGAATCTATTCCTTCGGGTCGCCGAACTTGATGGGGCAAAGTTCTAGGCAATTGAGTTTCCCCTGCAGGCATCCCGCCAGGTGGCCGAACAATCAATGGAACCCGTGTCACGGCTCTGTGAATAAGCATACCATGTTCTCTTTCTCCGCCCTCCCAGAGGCTTTCCCCATGGTCAGATGTCAAAATAATCATGGTCTCTGAACCCACTGTTTCAATCAAACGCCCAATGACTGAATCCACATAGCTCACCTCTGCCCGATAGGGATCACCCGACCAGTCAGTGGGCGGATTCCAAGGTGCATGTGGATCATAGAGGTGGACCCATGCAAACTTTGGACCTTCTGTATGTTTCCACCAAGATATGGCTGCATTGACCACCTCAATGGAAGGCAATTCCAACTCTCCAAAGACGCTCATGGCTGAGACATCCATCGGATGAAAGGGATCACGGTAAAGATCGAAGCCCTGACTTAATCCAAAAGCCCCATCTAATACATAGGCAGAGACAAATGCGGCAGTGTGAATCTCCGCCGCTTGCAGGACTTCAGCGATGGTCAGTGCCTCATCCCCAAGTCGAAAACCTGAATTGTCACGGATTTGATGTTGTCTGGGATATAGTCCTGTCAATATGCTTGCGTGTGACGGTAAAGTTAGGGGGGTGGCACTGTGTGCCTCTCGAAACAAGACGCCTTCAGAAGCCAAAGAATCCATATTCGGCGTCTTGGCCAAAGGGTCGCCATACGCACCGATGCGATCGGCCCGCAAAGTATCGACCGTGATCAGCAATACATGATTATTTTGAGTGACCGGTTCATCAGAAGCAGGGAGCTCAGACTGACACGCCACAACGGTGATAATTCCAAACATGAAGCCAACTATCTCTTGGGTTCGAAAAAATATTTTAGCCGATGACAGATCAGAGCGCAGCCACAAAGCGATTTCTTCAAGCCTTTCCTCATGCGGACCAATTCAATTGGCGTTAGACTAATCGAATGTTCAGTCCCCTTTCGCTTGATGGTCAATCACTGTGCTTGAACGAGTTGGTTCAGGTCGCACGGCAACAATTGCCGGTACATTTGTCGCCTGATGCCAAAAAAGCCATGCAGCATTCCTACCAGTGGGTCCGTGATTCAGCCAATCTTGACATGCCCATTTATGGGGTCAACACCGGATTTGGTTCACTGGCGCGGGTGCGCATCCATAGGGAACAAAGTGCCCTCTTGTCCAAAAATCTCATTCGTTCGCATGCTGCTGGTGTTGGACCCATCGCCAGTAGAGACATTTGTCGAGCCACCATGCTCCTGAGAGCCAATGCATTGGCAAAAGGAGTGTCGGGTTGCAGACCCCTCTTGGTCGAAACCCTCCTTCACTATCTCAATGTTGATTTTTATCCACATATCCCAATGAAAGGCTCCTGTGGGTCGTCTGGTGATCTGGCGCCACTTGCACACCTTGGACTCGTTCTGATTGGAGATCCCGAGGGAACGGCAGAGTTCAACGGTCAGATTTTACCGGCAGATCAAGCTCTTCAATTGGCTGGATTGTCCCCGATACATCTCGAAGCCAAAGACGGTTTGGCCATTACAAATGGGGCCCAATTGTCCACTGCAATCAGTGCCTTGGCCTGCCACGACGCAAAAGAACTTGTCCTGGCAGCCGAAATCGCAGCGGCACTAAGCTTTGAAGCCCTTCTGGGCGTCTCAAGAGCCATTCACCCATCGGTTCACCGACTCAGACCTTACAAAGGCTCTCTGGCGTGCGCAAGAAACCTGAGAGCATTGCTTGAAGGTTCTGACTATATCGATAGTGTTCCCGAAAAGGTTCAAGATGCTTATTCTCTTCGCTGCACACCACAAGTCATCGGCGCAAGCCGAGACACCATTTCCTTTGCCGCCCACCAAATACACATAGAGCTAAATGCCGCCACAGACAATCCCCTAATACTAATGGATGAGAACACCGATAATCACGCTTACAGCGCCGGAATGTTCCATGGAGAACCGGTTGGTATGGCAGCCGATTGCATGAAAATAGCGATTGCTGAAATTGCTTCTCTTTCTGAAAGGCGCCTGTACCGTCTCACCAATGGCAACTTGTCACAACGGCTCCCACCAGGACTCATTGGCTCAGACCGACCCGTCTTGGGCATGATGGTACCTCAAACCACTGCAGCAGCACTCGTCAGTGAAAACAAAGCATTGGGCTGGCCCGCATCGATGGACAGCATCCCCACCTGTGAAGATCAAGAAGATCACATTGCCATGAGCACGGTCGCCGCACGGCGCTGTACACAAGTCCTTCACAACGCTCAGCGCGTCATTGCCATTGAACTGATGTCTGCAGCCCATGCCCTTAACCTTCGAAAAGAATCTCAACCCACCAAAAAACTTGGAGCTGGCACTGAACAAGCCCTTCTCAATGTCAGACAATGTCTGCGTGCCTGTGGTCCCCATGCAACAATCGGAGATCAAATCGAACAGCTGCGAACGGGGATTTGCAACCGTTCGATTTTTGCGGGACTGCCAACCTTAACACCTGTTGAGCGACACGCATGATCACCATCGATGGAACAAATCTAAGCACAGCAGAATTGTTGCGGATTGCCAACGGAGAAAAAGTTCAATTGTCCGCAGTTGCCAGCCAAAAAATGGACAAAAACCACGGTTCTATTCCGACAAATATTGACATTCTGTCTCAAAAGAGGCGATGGATGCTAGGTGAATCGGCCAACGCATCAGAATTTTCAACACAAGACTTTATTCTTGCACATTGTGCTGGTGTAGGAGAACTCCTCTCTGACCAAGTTGTGCGGGCAGCCATGGCCGCACGGTGTAATGTTCTGGCTCAGGGCCATAGTGGATGCCGCTCTGTTGTGGCAGAAGCACTGATACACGATCTCAATGCCAATATCCTCGCCAAAGTTCCTTCACAGGGCAGTGTGGGCGCAGCGGGCGATCTCGCACCAATGGCCCATATCGCACGAACACTGTGTGGTCTAGACGGCATTGAGCGAGACAGAACCCCTTTGACTCCTGAGCCCAAAGAGGCTCTTGCATTGATTAATGGCGTCTCAATGAGCACAGCAATTGCTGCACTCACCATCGAAAAAGCCTGGACTATTTTTGAAGCATTCATATGGGCGACGGCGGGCAGTATGGAAGTGATATTGGCTCAGTCACAATGCATTGACCCAAGCGTTTTGGCGATCAGAGGTTTTCCTGAGCCTGCTGAAATAGGCGCTGTATTACGGCAGATATTGGTGGATTCAAAGCGCGTACAGTCTAACCGAAGACCAGATGCATTTTCCATCCGTTCAGGACCATCTGTGATTGGAACTGCACTTCGCAGCCTTCGTCAAACACACCATGTCATTTACGAAGAGCTCAATGGATGTTCAGACAATCCGCTTTGCATTAATGGTCAATGGCTTGAAGCAGGTCATTTTCATGGGGCAGCCATCAGCACTGCTATGGATCAACTTAGAGTTTCCCTTGCGCAATTGGGTTCATTATCAGAGCGGCGCACCTTCCGGCTCACACATGGCCAACTGTCAGAGGCTTTACCGAGTTTTTTAATTGAAGGAACTGGATTAAATTCTGGATTTATGTTGGCGCAATATACAGCCGCTGCGCTCTCTTCAGAAATGAAAGGCCTCGCTCACCCGGCAAGTGTGGACAGTATCCCCACGGTGCAACACCATGAAGATCATGTCAGCATGGCCCCTATTGCGGCTCGACTCACCTCTGAGTCCACAACCTGTTTGGCTGACATCGTGGCCATTGAGTTGCTGTTGATGGCTCAAGGGCTAGACCTTCGGCAGCAACAAGATCACAAACCACACCCAGTTGCTTTAAGTAAAATCCATGCCGCCATTCGAACAGATGTGCCATTCTGGAGCGACGACCATGTTTTACACCCATGCATTAGCAAGATTCATAAGCACATTCAGTGTCAAACATTTTCATGGCCCATTCCTAGGCTCTTTCCAAACCAATAGCCACAGCAGATGAGTGACATGTTTCATCTACATGATGATGTTGACCTAAACAACATATGGGGGAAGTAAAGGATTGGTGGTTTAAACCGTCGCCCACTTACCCAAACCCACACGGGGGATGGTTCGCATAACAGTAGACTTGATGATCTCACTCAAGACGGTAGCACCGCCCAGCATTTCAACCAGCTCTTCTCTGCCCTCCGATTTGGAAAGTTTTCGACGGATAAGGTCAGGCCGAAGATAAAACTTCATGTAAGCCTTGGTGCGATAGGCTCTCAGTTGTTCTGCAGAAAAGGTTTCAGTTTCCAACTGCGGGATTACACCACCGCCATCAATGGTGTACTGTCTCCAAAAATCACCATCAACATATCCACGCTCTTGGGCGATTCGGTATAAATCGGTAGCTGGCAACGCTGTAGCAACTGAAAATGATGCCCAGTCAAGTCCGAGACCAGAGGCAAAATTGATCATTTCTTCGACATCATCGTGCGTAGCGTCGTAGTAACCAACCATGAAGTAGCCTCGAGTATCAACGCCCTCTTCACGGCAAATGCGGAAGGCTTGCTCGGTCTGAGCTCGAGTAATTTGCTTGTTCATGATTTTGAGAACACGGTCAGTACCAGCCTCTACACCCATGTGTATGGATCGGAGACCAGCGCGCTTAAGAAGCTTTACGGTTTCACGGTCAATGGTGTCTACACGAGCACGAATGTTGAACTTTACGGTTAGGTTCCTTCGCAGAACTTCTTCTGAAAATGCCCGCATTCGACGCTTGCCAATTGTGAAGGTCTCATCAAAAAAGACAATTTCACGAACACCATGGTATTTTTCTAAGTATTCCATCTCATCCACCACGAGACCGACATCACGGAACCGCAGCTTTTCGGAATACACTTGAGAGCAATATCCACAGTGCCAAGGACAACCGCGGGTGGTCACCATCGTGGCAAATGGCTTCAACAAAGTCAAACAGTGATAATTGCTAACATTAACCAAGTCCCAAGCCGTCATGGGGTACTTGTTGATGTCTTTAGACAACGGTCGAGGCGGATTTTTGACCACATCGCCGGAAGGCAAACGAGCGTAGGTACCAAGAATATCCGTCCACTCTGAGCCAGTATCGATGCGGTCACAAATTTCGAGGAAAGTGTCTTCACCATCTCCGACCACAGCAAGATCAAAGCATTCCCAAGACAATGATTCTTTGGGATAAATGCTCAAATGGGGACCGCCGATAACAATGAGTGCTTTGGGACATGTGGCTCGCACCATTTGGGCAATTTCGATGACCGCAGGCCAACCCAATGTCTTCGCTGTAAGGGCAACAATATGAGGGTCGTAATCACTGACCCGAGAAGTGGCATCTTTTGGATAAATATTTTCGACATGAAGATCAATGAGTTCGACCGGATACCCGTTCTTCCGAACATACGCTGCAAGCCCCGCAAGGGATAAACTGGGAAATATACCAAGCTTTTCGGCTGCTTTTTTTGAAAGGGGCTGTTGATCAGCTGCTTCATGGTATTTTATGAACATTACCCGTGTTTTCTTTTTTGCCATACGCACCTTACTTCGATTACATGGTCACATTTGAATTGTAGCATAATGTCACAAAATGTCGACATTGAATTGCGATGTTCTGGATCAAGATTTGATATAATCGAACGGATGGAAATAAATAGGCATCGCCCTGACATTGACGAATTCACTCAAACCTTGTAAATTTCCGCATCCCATTTGCTAGAGGCCCCCTATGTTTAAGGCTCTTTTACGAAGCATCATAACCATTGCCTGCTTAATTGTGTTGATTGCACTTCTGGCAGTCAATATTTGGCAAAACAACCGCATAGAACGGCAAAATATTACTCTGCTTGAAAAAAGTGAATCCGTTGGAATGGACTGTGTTGAGTCAACCAGTGATGGAAAGGAATCACTTGGTCCATGGCAGAAATATGCATTTGCCTATGAAGACCCAAGCAATCTTCTGACATTGGATCCCAACAACTGGAATCCGACAGATGCAAACAAATCAGGAATGCTGCTCACTTATCTGGGTTCAGATCCCAAGGGACTCAACTTCCTTACTCAAAATGGAGCAGATGTGTCGACACTCCAAAACTATATTGGAGTTGCATTGATGCGCAGACATTTTGAAGACACAGGCAAATGGGCGCCCGAGTTGGCATATCACATGGCAAGAAGTGACGATTACCTCATTTACACTTTTCGAATCAGAGACGATATTTACTGGCATAAACCTACACTCGATCCCCAAGCAACTGGCTTTGACTGGCTCGATTCTGGACAAACATGTCGAGAAGGCCATTTTAAAAATGGCCGCTGCCGGGTCACTGCGCATGATCTCGGCTTCATGATGGATATGCTCAACAATGACCAAGTTGCTGGGGCTGCTCCACTCCGTTCATATTTTGAAAACCTTGAAGGATATCGTGTTGTGGATGATTTTACCTTTGAAGTTCGGTTTAGCAAAAAAACCCAAACTCAAGACAACATTGTCCGAGGTATATACCCAATGCCCGAATTTCTGTATGCGTATGACGAAGAAGGCAGCAGATACGATGAGTCGATCATCGGCAGCAAGTTTCAAGCCCATTGGTACGACCCAAATACCATCGGTGCAGGACCATACCGATTTGTAGAATTTGAGTCTGGTGTCAAAATTATGCTCGAGAGAGACAACCGTTATCCGCTTGATGGAAACGCATTCTCAAAGATACTTTTCCAAATCATCAACGACCCCCTCATAAATACACGAAAGATCAGAACAGGAGAGCTACACGCTACAGGACTCTCTCCCTCTTTATACAGAACAGAAGTACTCGAAGCCGATGAGACCTCACCATTTAAAAATGGTGAATTCGGAACAGACGAGTATTGGTCACATACTTACTTTTACATTGGCTGGAACAATAACTCACCCCTCTTTGATGACAAGCGAGCACGGCAAGCCATGAGCTATGCCTTTAATGCTGACCTGCTGCTGAAAGATGTCATGATGAATCTTGGACAACGCTGTACAGGTCCAATGCCTGCATTCCTCCCGTTCTATGACAAAAGCCTTGAGCCCTACCCTTTTGACCTTGAACGATCGAAGGTTTTACTGGGCGAGCTCGGCTGGTCAGATACCGATGGCGATGGAATACTTGATAAAGTCATTGAAGGTGAAAAAGTAGACTTTGAATTTAATCTCACCATTTACGGGTCTTCAAAAGAATACAAAACAATCGGTGATATTTTCAAAGAAGACCTCGCTCAGATTGGCGTGAAGATGAATGTTCAACCGACAGAGTGGGCAATGCTTTTAAAGAAAGTCGACGGCCGCGAGTTTGATGCGGTGACTTTAGCTTGGGTTTCCAGTCCCGATGTGGACTTTAGGCAAATATGGCATTCTTCGCAGGTGGATGTTCCACAATCCTCAAACTATGTGTCATTCCGCAATGAGGAAGCAGATAAAATTATTGAAGAACTTGAGGTTACTTTTGACTATGACAAGCGTGTTGAGCTTGCACATCGCTTTCACAAACTCGCCTATGAAGAACAACCATACACCTTCTTTTACACCCGTAGAAACCCGTATTTCTGGAGGCCTGAACTCCAAAATGTAAAGGCTCAGCTGGTTCGCCCCTACCTCAATGCCAGAGCTTGGAATCTAGCTCCAGCAGGTGGAGAATAGCCCATGCTCACCTACATCATCAAACGGTTGCTGCTGATGATCCCAACCTTTT
>JAYYJC010000111.1:0-10000 GCA_036146655.1 Myxococcota bacterium
TTGCCATCTGTGTATTGGTCTTTGTCATTCTGAACTTTGCGCCAGGCAATCCAGGCGGCCGTCAAATTGGTTCAGAAGGAGGACAGCAGTCAAACACCGGTGAGCAACGAGAATCATACCGGTTGTTCAAAGAACAGTTTAATCTCGACAAACCCATTCTTTTCAATACTCGCTACAACCTAAGTGACACTGAAGTTGAAAAAACCCTGCGCAATATTTTGAACCTCAGCGAAGATATTCCACCAGCCGTACGAATTGCCGCACAGGATGACATTGAAAACTGGGGTCGCTATGCCGTTCCTGCACTGATTTCAATCCTGCAAAATGCACCAGAGGTCGAACTTCAAGCCATTGCCAGTCAACGGCTCACTGTAAATGCCCGTCGGCGTCTTCAGGGTGAGTTTAGAACAGATCTGACACCTGAACAACGCAGCTACAATAAAGAAGTCGTAGAAGAAACCAACAAGATGCGCGGTCAATATTTTGTGGTGGAGGGTACTGAAGATGCCAATGCCGTTTCAAAGGAAGAAGCCATCACATTTTGGACGGAATGGTATGCACTCAATCAAGCCTCATGGGATTATTCAGCCAGTTCAAAAGCAGGTATCTTCTTTACAGACACACGGTTTGCAAAATATTTCAGTAATCTTTTGCAACTTAATTTTGGTGTATCTCATATTGATAAGCGTCCAGTGCTCGATAAAATCTTCAGCAAAATAAAGTATTCACTGACGATTACTGTAACGGCTGTCATCTTAATTTATGCCATATCGCTGCCGCTTGGAATTTGGTCAGCAGTCAATCAAAACTCTCCTGTTGACCGAGGCGTCACAGTGTTGCTCTTTGTGCTCTACTCTCTACCCTCATTCTTTACAGGGGTGGTGCTGCTTAATTACTTCACCCGAGGAACGCCGTTTCTGTTCTTCCCAACCGCTGGCTTTGAAAGCCTTGATACCACAGGCATGACCACGATCGATTACATCAAAGATGTCGGTTGGCATGTCATCCTGCCCATTATTTGCTCAACCTATGCTGGCTTGGCGGCCCTGTCTCGCTACGCCCGCACAGGTCTACTCGACATCATCCGCGCAGACTTTATTCGCACCGCCCGAGCCAAAGGTCTCCCTGAAGGAGTGGTCATCATTAAACATGCTGCTCGAAATGGAATGATTCCCATTATCACCCTACTGGCGACCATTCTTCCTGTTTTGATTGGCGGATCAGTAGTCATCGAAGTGATCTTTAATATTCCTGGCATGGGTCGCTTTGCCTTTGAATCAATCATTGCTCGTGACTACAACGCCATCATGGCGGTTCTTCTTATTTCTAGTGCACTCACGCTCATCGGGATGCTAATCTCTGATTTGACCTATGCACTCGTTGACCCACGAATCACTTTTGACTAGGCGGTAGACCATGAGCACAGTTCAAGACAATACACGCCCAGAACAAGAGGACCTCACCTACGGTGACATCGTCTGGAGCCAGTTTCGAAAAAATACAATTGCTTATTACAGCATGTGGGCATTGGTCTCGTTATTTTTATTGGCAATTGCCTGTCCCCTCATCGCTTCAGACAGACCCTTTGTATGGACTGAAGCAGGAGTAACCAGCTATCCGTGGATTTCATCCTTGGTCGACCGCAACTACTTCGAAAACTCCATAGACATATTCTTCAACCTTCTGCTAATTGTTGGAACACCCTTATTTGGGGTTTGGATGGCCTATGTGAAGCAGGTTCAGAAACAGAAACTCAATAAACGCCCCCGCCGCAGGAAAATGCAGCGTGTCGGTTTGGTCTTTATTGCTGCTTTCTTTGTCATCTTTATCGGCACATTGACCGCCAATCATTCTGAGCCTTACAAGCAATATTATGAACTGCATCAACAATCTGAAGCAGGTGAAATGGACACTGAGATTTCAGCCACCTTTCCACCCATTCCTTATGGATACCGAAAAACAGGCTTTAAATCGTTAGAAAAACCCTCTTCAGAACACTGGCTCGGAGTAGACCAATCAACCAGAGATGTGGCCGTTAGAATGCTGTATGGAACTCGAATTGCGCTTTCTATCGGTGTCATTGCAGTCTCTATCTATGTGGCCATCGGGATCGTGATTGGCTCCATCGCCGGATTTTTTGGGGGCATTGTTGACCTTCTCATCGTGAGAATGATTGAGATTTTTATGGCTGTTCCAAGGCTGATTGTCATCTTGACGCTGCTTGCATTTATCGACAACGCTTCCATTTTCCACATCATGCTGGTGATTGGGTTATTGGGCTGGACAGGTGTCGCTCGTCTGATACGAGGAGAGTTTTTACGGCTTCGCAATTTGGACTTTGTGACCTCCGCAATTGCACTTGGGTTTCCCACCCGACGAATCATTTTTCAGCACTTATTACCCAATGCGCTCGCCCCTGTCCTAGTGTCTGCCACCTTTGGGGTAGCAGCGGCCATTCTAATCGAAAGCACATTGTCATTTCTTGGGCTTGGGGATGTGAGTGTGCCGTCTTGGGGTCAAACCCTTTCAGAAGGCTACTCCACCTTTGCATTGCATCTGATTTTTGCTCCAGGCTTTGCCATCTTTATGACGGTCTCTCTTCTCAACCTTGTCGGGGAAGGTCTTCGTGACGCCTTAGACCCAAAAATGCGGAAATAACTTATGTCGGATAATCCAACAGAATCCAGCGAAATTTTGGTTGAGCTGCGCAACCTTAGAACCCACTTCTTCACCGATATGGGTGTGGCCAAATCCGTTGACGGTGTGTCTTATGCTGTACGTCGCGGAAAGACATTGGGAGTGGTTGGTGAATCCGGCTGTGGTAAGTCTGTTACAGCCCTCTCGATTATGGGACTCATTCCACAGCCACCGGGTAAAATTGTCGAAGGACAAATTTTGTTTAAGGGCCAAGATCTCACAAAAATCGACAAAGAGTCGCTGCGTCAACTCCGAGGAAACGACATCGCCATGATCTTTCAAGAGCCGATGACATCGCTCAATCCAGTTTATACAGTCGGAGATCAGATCACAGAATCCATACTCAATCATGAAAAGGGAACCTCCCCTCAAGCCGCCCGAGAACGCGCCATTAATCTTCTCGAAGAAGTGGGGATTCCATCCCCAGAGAAAAGAGTGGATGAATACCCTCACCAAATGTCAGGTGGAATGCGTCAGCGAGTGATGATTGCCATGTCACTGGCATGCTCACCGGAACTCTTGATTGCCGATGAACCCACCACAGCACTTGATGTGACCATCCAAGCTCAGATCCTTGAATTGTTAAACAAACTTCAAGAAGAGCGTGGAACAGCCATCATTATGATTACACATGACCTTGGTGTCGTCGCCGAAACTTGTGATGATGTCGTGGTGATGTATGCGGGTAAAGTTGCAGAAAAGGCTGATGTATATGAGCTCTTTGAAAATCCAGCACATCCCTATACCATCGCCTTATTCAAGTCACTTCCTGATTTGGCTGTTGACGGAGATTCTCTATACACCATTCCAGGAATGGTTCCGTCAGCCTACGACTTTCCGGTAGGGTGCCGCTTCCGAGATCGATGTGCGTTTGCCAGCGATGCCTGTCTCGAAGAACCCCCCATTGAAGAGGTGGCCCCGGGTCATCAGATCGCCTGTCACCATTGGCGTGAGGCACAGGCCGCTAATAATGGAGGTTCAGAATGAGTACACCATTGCTGCAGGTCAAAAACCTTAAAAAATACTTCCCCATTTACCGAGGACTGTTCCGAAAAATTGTGGGAAATGTCAAGGCCGTTGATGACATCAGTTTTGATTTGTTTCCACAAGAAACCCTCGGTGTAGTCGGCGAGTCTGGCTGTGGAAAGACCACTGTGGGACGCTCCTTGCTCCGCTTGATTGAGCCCACTTCGGGCCAAGCCCTATTTCAGAACAAAAATATCTTCGAACTCGAACGAGAAGAACTACGCAAAGCCCGCAGGGACATGCAAATCATCTTTCAAGATCCCTATTCCTCGCTCAATCCCCGCATGACCATCGGTTCAATCATCGGCGACTCACTCGAATTACACGGCATTGCAACAGGTGACGCCAAGTTTGAAATGACCAAAGAACTCTTGGTCAAAGTGGGTTTACAAGCCTCCTACATTAATCGCTATCCACATGAGTTTTCGGGTGGTCAGCGCCAACGCATTGGAATTGCTCGGGCGGTGGCCCTTCATCCAAAGTTTGTCGTTTGCGATGAGGCTGTATCAGCACTGGATGTCTCGGTCCAAGCGCAAGTCATCAACCTTCTGAAAGACCTGCAAGAAGAATACGCACTGTCCTATATTTTCATTGCACACGATCTCTCGGTTGTTCGCTACATTTCAGACCGAATAGCCGTGATGTATTTGGGTCGTATCGTAGAGCTCACCGGCCGTGACGAACTCTTCAATAAGCCATTGCATCCTTATACCCAAGCTCTTTTGTCTGCGATCCCACATCCCAAGCCACGGCGACAAAAAAATAGAATTGTACTCAGGGGAGAAATGCCAAATCCCATCAATCCACCGACAGGCTGTCATTTCCATCCACGGTGTCCAATGGCCACCGAACAGTGCAAAACTGGCCCTTCTCCACAACTGCGAGAAGTCGCACCTGGTCACCAAGTCGCTTGTCATCTGGTTTAAAATTCCAGCTGTAATGTTTCAACACATTCTGCTTTTGATTGGGGTTGGGGGCGGTCTGATGGCTTGCCACAGCACACACCCCCCAAAAGAAGACGCACAAGACAGTACAACTTTTGTGGGTGACTCATCTGTGCCTCAAGCTCCAGAGACAGAGCCAAGCACAGAGCCCGAACCAGAACCAAGCACTGAACCAGCCAGTGAACCCAGTTCAGAACCCGCTTGTGAAGGCATTCATGGAGAGGGTGAACCCCTTGCTGTTGTCAATGACTGCGATACTTTGAGCTATGGACTCTACCCAGCCCATGACGAAACAGGCGCTAGGCACCGCCTGCCCGATTTTTCATTTGCGGGCTACATGGGCGGTGGAGTCCCGCTCCCATCGGTACCCGCAATACTCACTCTTGAACCACAAGCAGGCGACAACCACGCCCAGATTCAAAGTGCCATCGATTCCATTAGCACTCGAATGCCAGACTCCAATGGACACAGAGGTGCCATTTTACTCCGAGCAGGCACATACAACCTTTCAGAGGGCCTCACCATCAATGCCAGTGGTGTCGTTATTCGAGGAGAAGGACAAGGCACTGACGGTACAGTTCTCTATGACATGCTCGAAACACAACACAGCAGCATTGTGATTAGCGGAGGAGGAAGCGGCATTAATGAAATGGCGGACTCTCGCACAGCTATCACATCAGATGTCCCAGTAGGAAGTACAGAGCTTGAGGTTGCTGACAGCAGTGGATTTCAGATTGGTGACCTGATCGGTGTTCAGCGCACACCAAATCAAGACTGGATTGATGGTCTAGACATGGCCCAATATGGATGGACGGCCTCATCTTATACCATCACTCATGAACGCAGAATAACGACGATTACTGGCAATACCCTAAGCATTGATATTCCCATTGTTGATGCCATGAACCTCTCACACGGCGGCGGAGCAGTCTTCAAAGCCGAAGTACCCGACCGCATTGAGCAAATTGGCATTGAAAATCTTCGTCTTGTCTCGATCTACTCTAGCAATACAGACGAGGATCATGGTTGGACAGCCATTCAAATCAAACGAACCCTCAACAGCTGGGTTCGAGCGGTTACCACTGTTCACTACGGATACTCGGCCGTCAGCATCGAATCAGAGTCTAATTTCAATACGGTTCAAGATGTGGCCTATCTTGATCCAAAATCTCAGGTCACTGGTGCCAGGAGATATGCCTTTAACCTCTCTGACGGGCTCGGAAATCTGTTCCAACGGTGCTACAGTGAGGCTGCTCGTCATGATTTTGTGAGCGGGGCGCGTACCACGGGTCCCAATGTCTGGCTCGATTGCTACTCTTCAGAAAGTTCAAATGATGATGGTCCCCATCATCGGTGGGCTACCGGCTTGCTTTTTGACAATGTTTCAAGCTACATGCTTCATGTGGAGAATCGACAGGACTCCGGAACAGGGCATGGCTGGAGCGGGGCGCAAACCTTATTTTGGAACAGCCGAGCAAGCGGAAATGTCATCTGTGACACCCCCAAATGGGCCATGAACTGGAGCATTGGTGTGGTTGGAACACAGGCCGATGGAAACTGGGCACCACAAGAACCCGCCTGTTGGTGGGAAAATCACAATACGCCTGTAGAGCCCCGCAGCTTGTATCTTAAGCAACTCGAAGCTCGTTTGGGAACGGCCGCTGTCCAAAATATCACAACCTCGGAGCAGCGACAAGGGCGCCTTTGGAACCATCTTAGACAATGGGCAGGCACTGGGCCATTTGACACTTTTCAACTGGAGGCAGACCCCAATTGTGAGACAGGAATACTGAATGGAAATGTCTGTTGTCTAGACAGCTGCGGAAGCTGTGGCGGACAGGGTTGTGGAAGTCGGCCAGGTGGAGCCGAAGGGTGCTGCACCGGCACCATTACCGATGCAGGAAATACCTGTGAAACAAATCTACCACCCTGTATTCTCGGACAAAATGAACCTGCTTTCGAGCCCATTGGTGAGTAAATAAACTAAGCACTTTTCGAAAGAGAACCACCCAACAGTACGATCAAGGCTGGAACAACCAAAAGATCAGAGAACAGGGCACTCAACAGAGCAAATGCAAGTAAAAGCCCAAAATAAGCAACCGATTTGACAATCGCAAAGCCCAAAACACTAAATCCCAACCCCAGAACAATGGTGGTGATGGTCATCGGGCGCCCCACTCGCACGACCGTATTGTAAACCGCAGTGGCTTCAGAGTCACATCGAGCCCGTTCATGCTGATAGCGATAGAGAAATTGAACAGTGTCATCAACGACAAGGCCAAGAACAATGGCCGCAATGGTGACCGTTGCCACATCCAACCGTATTCCTGTTAATCCCATCAAACCGAGAGTCATCAGCACAGGGAGTAGGTTGGCTGGAATGGATAAAATGGCCATTCGGAGTGACCGGAAAAGGAGTCCCACCGCCACAAAGATAATTAAAAAAGCAAAGCCAAAGCTCTGTAACTGGGACCGAACAATATAGTCCATCATTCGAACATAAAGCGGAATGTACCCACTGGCTCTAATGTCGACATGACGCAAATCGGCCAATGCGGTAAACTCGGAAAGAGTCTGCTCAAACCCTTTTGCTGAAAGCATCGGAACACCAACTGTCACGCGCATCGACTGCGATTCTGGATCGTAAAGTTGATCGATGGTTTCTTGTGTTTCTTCATTTATTGTAAGTAAAAAAAGCAACTGTGCAAGGGCATCAGGTGAATCGGGAATAACATTGGTACCTGAGGGATCAAGAATGGCATTCATGCGCCTTGGCAAGTCCACAAGTGAACGGGTAAAGCCAACATTTGGATGCGCATTCAATGCGTCCTGCCACTCTGAGATGTCAGTCATGCTTTCTTGTAGTTTCTGTGGATCCCCCTCTAGGTCAATGGGAGATATGACAAACTCAAGGGGTGTGTACGGACCATAATTCTGTTCAAGTAAATTGGATTCTACTCGGACGGGATGTGACTCCTTCAGAAAATCAATTGAGTAAGTATCCACCTGAAGCCGAGTGATTCCAAGCAGTGCAAGCAAGGCCACCACCCCAGCTAAACTGAGAACCTCTTTGGGAAAACGTACTGCAGTGTTTGACAGTTTTGACACCATCAGAATGATGAAACCCTTGTCTGTTGGATTGGGCACACAGCTGGGAAAGGCAGAACCAATTGCGCAGAGCAACACCGAAAAGACAAAGGCAATCCCAAGACCCATGGCACCGAAATAACCCAAGTCTTGAACAACCGGCATGCTGGCCATTCCCAAGGCCAAAAACCCCATACTAGTGGTCAAAGTATTGATTAAACATGGCCAAAACACAAAAGCAATGCCATGCTGAGCCCGAATGGCAGCAGTCTCGCCAGTGGCCGTCATGACATGAATTAACATATGGACACAAGAAGAGACCCCAATGACCAGCACAATGGTAGGCAGAATCATATTGACCATGTTGATCTGCGCACCAAGGTGTCCAAAAACACCCATCAAAACTGTTGCGGACAAGCCAACTACTCCAAGTGTTAGCAGCATGGCGCCCAAACGGCGAAACAACAACCACAGCAAAATCGCAATTAGTGCATAGCTCAAAGCAATGAACAATACAGAGCCTTGTGTGGACGCCTGGTTCAACGCATCATAAACCACACCAATTCCACCAAAAACAGTGGGATAGTCGTTGTTCAATGTCGCTTCTCTAACTTCAGACAAAATCTGTCCTCGGGCGGCATCAATGTTGTCCATTTCTGACATTTGAGCCAATAGCACCACCATTTTTAAGTCGGCACTTACAAAATTTCTGAGCATTGGGTCTGCTTGGATTTGGGACTGAATTTGAGGCAATTCGCTTTCAAGAACTTCGCCTTCCCAAAGCAAGCCCGCCTCAATCGGTTGGCCAGATCGAAGCACATCTAGGGTACTCAATCCAATGACATGGTCTATTCCAGATACATTTGATACTGCTGATGAAATGTCAGCCAACCGTTCAAGCCCCTTTTTACTCAACATGCTCGTTCCATCCTGAGCAGAAATACCGATGATAAGGGTTTCATCATTGCCAAATGTATTGAGAAACGAATAATACGCTTGCAACTCAGTATCTGCTTCTGGGAACCAGACCTCTACAGCGTTGTCGACTCCTATCTGGCCCAAACCGAGCACAGCCCAGACCGTCAGACCGACAAGTGAAAGGACAATAAACAAACGCATTCGCTGAATCTGGTCGATCAATCCAATCATTTTACCACCTCTTCGAGCTGAAAATCTCCGTAGAAGAAAGCACGGTCTTGCGTCAATAAGCTTGAGGCTTTTTGTCTATGGCAAACATACAAGTCTTGCAGCTCTAGAGGACAACTACGAGGAACAAATAGGTTCCAGTAGGCCACACGAGCGCCAGGCTTTGCGGCGCGGTGTGTGAGTTTCAAGATGTGCAGATGTGCCTCAGGACTGAGGTATTCAAAAATATTGGAATAATTAAATGCTGAAAAGGAATTGGGTTTTGCGGATTCAAGATAAGTGGCCAGATTCTGATAAACAAAGGTCACCTTGGTATCGCCAGATTTACAGGCTGCAATACCGGCTTTGGTCAAATAGGGATGGGATTGGTCTAGGTTGGGATAGTGCCCTGTCAGAATCCAGTTGAGGTATGGATTGCTTTTGATTGGAATCTCAGTCAATGCATGCTTTGTACGGTCTAATATTGCAGCTGAAACAGGTCCGTTGACATGGGCAAATTGTTCCGGTGAACGCCCTCGGGCAGCCATAATTTGTTTTGAGAAAAAAATCCGAAAGAGCGACTGCCAACGAAAGTTGTTCCATCTTTTATTGTAAAAGTGCCGTTGGGCATCAAGATCTTCAAGATCCAAAAGCGCATCAACGGTCTTTCGCCTATGAATCAAGGGTAAAATGCGGTTTCGAAAAAGACTCAAGTACTGTTCAAAACGTCCCGATTCCAATACCCCTTCCCGGATAAGACTTTCGTTTCCATCCCACCATTGTCGGGCCATTGGACCAAGGCCGTCACGCAATTGATGATAAAGAAAGACGCGACGGCCAGCAGGGTTGAGGCCCAGAAGTGTCAGCAATCCGCTCTGTCGAAGCTCTTGAAGGGCAAGCCACTTGAGTTCAGCGAGGGCGAGCTGTGGCAGGGAGAGGTCAATGCACACCACCTCTGCGGCCTTATCAAGACAAAAGGCAAATGAGTTGTCACCGGCTGAGCAAATTGAAAGCACCCTTTCTCCAGGCTTTACCGCAAGGGCAGACCTGAGCATCGCAATGTCTTCCCAACACTGTGCATAATTCAAACGCCCATCTAGTATTGACAGATCTGCTTCACT
>JAYYJC010000112.1:0-10000 GCA_036146655.1 Myxococcota bacterium
CATTCGTCAATGACCTCTACAGTGCCCTTGGCTGCATCGACCCGAATACGCTGTCCTGTATGTAATAGGGTCATCAAGTTTGGGATGGCCACAATGGTTGGTATACAGAGTTCTCTGGCCACCACTGCAGAATGCGACAACAAAGAACCACGCTCAACCAATATTGCCGCTGCCGCAGGGAAAAGTGGAACCCAACCAGGATCGGTACGATAGCAGACTAAGATCTCTCCCTGCTGGAGTACCTCCGACTTGGGGTCAACGATGCATCTGACCCGACCCTCAACGGTACCAGGATAAGCAGCAAGTCCGTTTATCCCCTCACCTTCATGTACAGTGGTGCTTGGAGATGTAAAGTGGTTGGCTCGCCACACTGGTCCCCAAGTCCAAAAACGGTCAGCTGGTGCTGCTTCATTACGCCATTGGGCATATTCAGACTTTCGAAGATTGACAATGCCAGCAAGGTTCACCGTACTGCTGGTTCCCCTTACCCACCCAAAAACCTCATTTGTTTCGAGATAAAAGACATCCCGTGCGTGTTCAATAGCCTGAGATTCAGCCATGTGGTGCCCCAACGCACGGAAAATTTCTCGGACAGCAGCAAATACACGGGTCCGGTCGTAACGAAGATTTTCCCTTGAGCGCACTCTCTTTGTTGCCCAGTTGGCCACTCGAAAAAAAATCGTTCGCCTCCAGCCCTTCAAGTGTCTCGCAATGTCTCGATTTTCGCTGCCCAATTCGAAACTGGGCACTGCATCTACTTCACCGTCAAGCAAAGCCGCAATGCTGTGTAAAAGTGGACTTGGGTCGTGATGGTAGGTGACCGTTTCCAGCTTTAATTCATCAGCACAGCGATGCCCAATCTCTGTCATATATTGATTATACAACGGTTCCACAGCTGGAAATGACCGCATCGCATTGCGCAAGTCAGCAGCAGAAATATCATCCGATACAAAGCTCTTAAACTCAGCAACCAACTCCGGAAAGGAACGGATAGTAAAAGCTATTTTTTGGATCAATTGGGCAGGCCGAGCGCTAATCATATTGCCTGCACGGGAAATGATGCGGTTGCTGAGATCGGGAATGTGAGGCAACCATTTTGAACAAAGCGACTTTAAGACGCCATGGGCTATCATCACAAAAAAATCATTCACGATGGGGGTTGACCAGGCCCACAACAGTTTTCGCTCTAACTCTCCGTATAAACGGAGCAGTTCAAGTGGTGGCTTGTCTGACAAATCACGCCCATCAATGGGTGCCAACGCCCGATCGACTGTTTCTTGAAAATGAACAATACGGCGATCTAATGTCTGAACCCGCCAAGTCAATACTGCAGACAACTTCACAAGTCGAGCGAGTGATGCCATTCGATCAAGACCGGAAGCAGCGCCAGCGTCTGCGTCGGAGGCCACTTCAGAAACCCCCATCATCTGTTCTAAGAAACCACGGTTCCACTGGTAGCCAGGGAGTAGAGAGACCAAACGGTACCACGCATTGAGATTGTAATAAATGCGTCCTTTAATGAGCCCAATTAACCGAGCAAAAGTCTCCGAGTTTTTGCGGATTTCATCATTAGATACACCCATGACCTGACAGAATATTTGATACACAATGGTGTAGGACCGTGACGCAAAACTGTAAGTCAGTGGCAATGTCGGCCCATAATAACTCTCAATAATATTTGAATTGTCCCATAATAGGCGTTCGCCATGGGGTATGGCCACCGTAATGGGACGAGTTTGCAGCATGATCAACTCGCCGTTCAAATAAGTCCACTCAATGTCTTGTGGAGTCTTATAAACCGATGCCAAATGCCTGCCATGTTTGGCAAGCCGGTGAATCAAGTCGTCGCTCAAACAGGGTGTATTGGCTTTCACCGCGGGAGATTCGACAAGTTGAACGGTACCATCGATCACTCTCACAGCCAGATCCTTCACACTAATTTGACGCTGAATGACTTGCTGTGCCGTAATCCAAAATGTATCACATGGCACAGTTCCTTGAACCACACCTTCACCCAATCCATACGCTGCAGAAATGAGCGACCGTTCAGGCATGGTTGGATCGTGTGAAAAGAGCACGCCCGAGACTTCTCCTTCAACCAATTCTTGGATGATGATGGCCAACGGGCTCTCTGACAAATTGTGTAGGGCCCGATATGCCTCAAGCCGTTCACTTTGGGCCGAGCTGCGACAATGGGCTATCGCTCGCCGCAGTTCGTCCTCAGTTCGAACCCCCAAGACCGTTTCGTACATTCCAGCAAACGAAGCCAAATCTCCATCTTCTGCTTCAGCAGATGAACGCACTGCGACTGGAGAACCATTAAAGGATTTTAAGGCTTCAACAGCCAACTCGGGATCGGCGTCTGGCAAAAGCACACAAAAGCGAGGAACCTTTAAACCGCATGATTTCAACCGAAGGAGGCCAAGTGACTTTCCACCAAGACTGTCGGGATAAGGTTCAATTAGTGAGTCGTCCCAATATAGTCCGGTTGAAACTGTCATTCACACATGCTCCCAACAATGCAGGCGACCAGCTGTAAAAGTAGAAAAAGAGATCCTGCAGTTTCGACCTTTGATGCTTTTGAGTCTTGTCTTGAGAATACCACAAGTACCACAAAGGCACAGCAATGAATGAATGCACCCACACCAAAGATTACATTGTCTTTTTGTATACACATGGTCCACAGCACCGAAAAGCCCACAAGTACTGACAGCAATGCAACCCCTCTCAAAGTCTGTATTGCTCGTGTGCGGCCAAGCGTGGAAGAATAGCTTGGCACGCCACTCATTTCTTCTTCAGGCAGCCGGATTTTGCGACCCAGTTCAAAGACCAATGAACTAAGTGAGACCATGCAGAGATACAGGCCATATTCAAGTTGTAAACCATTGCCCGTTGAAGCCCAACAGAGAAGACCAAGCAATGCAACGACTGGGTTATGCGTAACGGCATAGAGCAACATTCGAGAATTCAGCCATTCACCCACACCAAACTCAAATCGCATTGCAAGGGTAAAGGAAAAGGTTAAGGCCCAAGCAATTAGCACGGTAAGGCCTAGACAATAACTCAACACACACTCAATAAAAATACACATTAATGCCAGATTTCGAAGCAATTGGAGCGTGACCACTCCCCTTGAGAGCAACCGTTCTGGATAGGCCATTCGGTCAATGTCAGCATCCTTGTGTTCATCAAACAACCGAAGATGCAAAAATACAAGCCATACCACAGGCATCACAAGTGCTGAATCCCATGAGAAAGGGGTGTGACTTAAGGAATCGGTGACCGCCACGGAAGACGCCCAGAATAAGAGGACCAAGACTGTATACACAAGCGGTGGAAATCGCTCGTTAAGGTAAGCAAATACGCGAAAAAGGATAGGCGAGTTCGACGATAATGACATGTTTAAATCCAATCACAATCTATTCGATTTCGATCTGGAAGGACAGCGTAATTGTGAAATCACGTTATATGTTAAGTCTAAATGCCAGTCCAAATCTATGCTCAACATTCAATTTATTGATCAAAGCTATCAGCTCGAGCTCTTGTATTCTCGGATACGAAGTGCCACATTTGTGGCCATCGATACCGAGTTCCACAGTGAGAATAAGTACATTCCAGACCTGATGCTTGTCCAAATAAGCATTCAGCGGGGTGAAGTGTTCCTAATTGATGCGCTGGCCGGGCTTAACTTGGACCCCTTAGGTCGGCTTCTCAACCAGAAAATCATTATTACCCATGGGGGACGAGAAGACTACCGCCTCCTCTATCGAGAACTGGGCTTAAGGGCAGCCCGTGCCTTTGACACTCAGATTATGGCTGGCTTTATCGGATGGCATTTCCCGATGCGTTTCGACACCCTTCTTGAGAAGTCGGTGGGGATTCAACTGTCAAAAGGGTCAACCATGTCCAATTGGCGGCAAAGACCTCTCAGCACAGAGCAGTTGAACTACGCTGCTGAAGATGCCAATCAACTGCTTTCTATTTTTTACCAGTTGCGTCTGATGCTTCAAGAACAAGATAAGTTCCAACTTGCCGAGCGAGCCTCCATCGAGTACATGGAGTCAGCCTTGATGCCAAAGATACCAGAGGAGATTTGGCCATATTGGTCCATTGCAGAATCGATGGATACGGCACAGCGCAACACTCTGAATAACCTTTTGCGATGGCGGGAGAGCCTCGCAATGGACCTAAACCGTTCCAGTAATGCCATCCTACCGCAGGGCATTATCATCGACATTGCCCGAAGAATGCCAACCAGCACAGAAGGAATTCTTGAAAATCGCAAAATAAGCCGAAGCCGGATTTCAAAGTATGGCAACTACATCATGCAGTGCATAAAACTGGCCCAAAAGGACCGCACTGAGTATCAAGTACTGACCTCAGAAGGGCGGCGCACCTCGAAGATCATTCAATTTTGGACAATTGCAGCCTCCAATCAACTTCAAATTGACCCCTCGCTCTTACTCTCTGAACGACAATGCCATCAAATTGCACTTCATGGGCCTGAAGACTCATTGGTGGGTTGGCGCCGAGATTTGTTGCTGCCGATTATCAATATATTTTTAAATGGGCAAACCGCCATTCAAATATCCCCAAATGGCCCCAATCTCATTGACTGTGACTCGCCCTGATCTCAAATCCGTATTGAGTGCGCGTAGAACAGGATTATGGATGGTCATCATCACCATCCTTGTTCTATTCTCACTGATTGGTGCTCTTCAAACCCTTCCGCTGACTCATGGTGTCACGGATGATATCCTTGAACGGTTGAATTGGGCATGGCTGGCCTTGTCGTGCGTGGCAATGTCTATGGCTTTCATTTGCATGGCCGCTCGCTGGAGAGCATTGATGCCTGAGACCGTTCACCCACCTCTTCACGAACTGACTGGACTAATTTGTGCAGGCCTATTGCTTAACTATGCAGCACCCGGTCCTGTGGGGGAACTTGGTGCAGCTTGGTTTGCTCATAAGCGGTATCCCATTACGCTGGAAGCCTCATTGGCCAGCGGGATTTGTGCCCGTTTGTTGGGGTTGATGACCACAGCCATTTTAGGGGTAATCATTTGGCTTGCCTTTGATCTTCCCATTGCTGAGTCACACCAAGGCCTGATACAAAGCTCAGCGATACTAATTGGATGTGGTGGTTTGTTGATCGGAGTGCTTGCCGCTTTTCCAAAGCAGTGGCAACGATTCTTACTTGAAACACTCCGATTCATCCCACATCAGGGTCTTAAAATACGGTTAGAGAGAGCCATTAACCGAGTCACCGATGCAGTCAGTCAGGTTATCAACCAACATCCCATGCGCTATGTCCGTGCAGTCCTTTGGTCTACCGGAGCCCACTCATCCGTAATACTTGGTATTGTTCTCGCTGCCGTCGCACTAAATGCACCATTTAGCCTTGCAGGGCTGGCCTTCACCTACACCATGACCACCGCTGCTGCAGTCCTGCTCTTTGCATTTCCAGGTTCCTACCTCGGGTGGGATGCCTTGTTCTTGGGGTTACTCATCACAACAGCCGGAATGGGTACAGCTGAGGCAACAGCCATCGCACTGATTGTGCGATTGCAGCAAATTGTTTACATGGGACTAGGTGGTTTTTCACTTCGATGGCTTATAAAGGGAATTGAAAAGCAACCCAAGTCACCCGAAATGGGTTAGACAATGAGTAACTGACCCCTGTATATGGAGCACGAGATGTTCATTTCTCTATTTTCGATTATGGCCTGTGGTCCCAAAGCACCACAAACAGAGCCCCCAGTGGAAGCCGCCAATCTAACGCCTTCTGCAGCAGATGAAGCAGCACCCGAACCTGAGCCTGAACCTGAACCAGTCATTGAGTCCAATATTCGGTTGAACATAAGCTTGACCTATGCCGATGGGTCAAATAAAAGCGGAACTGTGATCAGAGTTGAACGCAGTTCAGACTTTCCCGGCCTCAAAGAGGAATGGCAGGACTCAGAATACAAAACCACCGTTTACGCAGAGTCAGGAAGCACTGCAAAAGACCTGAAGTGGACAGACATCAAAACCATCCTCATTCAGTATGGTACCGTACCAAAGGATGTCAACTGCCTGTACGACTCAACTTGGACTCCGTGGATGTATGATTGCGCCATCAATACCAACACGAAACTCATTGATTCAAATGGAAAGGCATGGAAAGTAGACAGCAAATACCTCTGGAGAATGTACTTTGAAGGCGAAACCGAGCCGGTTGATTTCTGGATTCAAAAACCACACGCTACGCAGCAGGATGACAAAGAAGTGACTCTCGATACCACCAATCCCGAGAATCGTTCGCTTTACCAAACGCTACAGGAGCGTCTGAAGAACGACATCAAAACCACAATGGTCACCAAAATCAACATTACACCGTAGCCTCAGCCCATCACTGAGCCATTGGAGGCTTGATGAAACAAGACCTGTTTCAGCGCTTTCAGCGCTGGCTCATTGCGGCCATCGCCGTTGGTGCACTCATCTATTTGGGTGGGAGTGTCTGGGCTGGTTTTTCAAAGATGAAAGATCAATTCCAGATCTTTCAGTGGTCTATGTTCGTCTATGCCATATTGCTCACACTCAGCAACTACACCCTTCGCTTTTTTAAATGGCATTACCTCCTTGGGCGGCTCAATGTACAAATGCCGCTGGTTGAAGACATGTGGACATTCACAGCCGGTTTATCCATGGCCATTTCACCTGGAAAAGCAGGCGAATTGCTGAAACCCTATGTGGTGAGAGCCCGGACCGGTGTCCCCATGGCGACAACCATTCCAGCCTTGATCACCGAGCGTCTCACTGATGGCATTGCATTGCTCATATTAACAGCCACTGGGATCACCACATTTGCTGCTGACCAAACCATTTGGCTCATTGGTCTTGCCTTATGCATTCTTGCTGGTCTCGCCATTTTGGCCAGTGAGCGCCTCTCACTGGGCTTACTGCACAGCATCGGAAAAATTGGTCCGCTGTCAAAAATTGTGCCCAAACTCATTGAAATGATGCAATCGATGCGAACATGTGTCGCACCCATCTCTTTGGTGTGGACTATATTTCTCAGTGTAATTGCGTGGGGCGCAGAGTGTATTGCCTTTTATGTCATATTTAAAGGTCTGGGAGTCGAGGCCAGCTGGCAACTGTGCTGCTTCTTGTATTCTGCAGCCACATTGGCTGGATCCGTCTTTTTTGGTGGCGTTGGCGTTGCAGATGGAGCACTGGCAGGGGGAGCACTCAAACTTATTAAACGGACATCCTCACAAGCATTCACTGCCGCCTTTCTGGTTCGAATAGCCACACTATGGCTTGGCGTTGGGCTGGGTGCCATTGCGTTGTTTAAAGTATCCAACATGCTTGGTGGCCGTGTGGATCTTGACGAAGACCCCAATGCACATCAAGCCAAATCCAGTGACTCAGCCAATCCAACAACCCAAGAATTACAGTAGATGATGAACACGCATCGATGGCCTGAGGCGTTTGGCCGTTGGCTGGTCAGAAAACGATGGTATGCACTTTTGCTCATCATTCTCATCTCCATTTTGTCTGGATCGGCCATCGTAAAAAGACTTCAAATCGGTCTTCCCGTCGATTACACCCCTCAAGCCATCTTATTTGACGACGGCCCTGAACTAAATCGACTCAGACAAATTGAATCGGATTTTGGTCGAGAAGACAACGACTTGGTGGTCTTGCTTTACGGTAAAAATCTCATGTCGGAAGAGGGGTTCGAGGTCATCGAACAAATCCATGAACAACTGCGTCAATCCAAAATGGTGACTGATGTAGACTCATTGTACAGTGCCATGGTAGCCAGTCCAGGTTTATTAACAGTCGATTCAATTTGGGAAGCACCAGCAGAGGAGAGGCTCGAACTTTTACTCAGGCAACCACCCTATAAACGGTTTTTGATTTCTGAAAACGGAGATACCACTGCCATTCGTGCTCGGATTGATCCAAGCAAAGAGCGGGTGGATGATCTCAATCCAGCCATTTCGGATTTAAAGTCACGAATCGAAAGGGTGCCTTTGCCGGATGGAATCCAACGGCACATCACTGGCGTGCCAACTGTTCGTACCGAAGTCGTTCAAATGATGATGGATGACGAGCTCTTTTTTATTCCGCTATTGGCCGTCATCTTTGCCATTACCATCTGTGTACTATTTCGAAAAGTGCTGGTGGGTTTGGCACCATTATTTGCTGTTCTGATTGCAATCATGTGGGGAATGGGCCTATTGCTTTTCTTTGGGGTCACACTCAATGTGCTCTCTATCTTGGTTCCGACTCTTGCACTGGTCATCGGAGTGGCTGATGGCATTCACATCATCACCCGGTACAGAGAAGAACTCGCCCTTCACTCCGATCCAGAAACAGCAATGGGACATTGCATGAAACACATGCTTTTGGCCTGCTTTCTCACCACTTTTACCACCGCAGCTGGCTTTTGCTCGTTGCTCGTGGCGGACACGGTTGTGGTCCGTGACTTTGGTGCTCATGCCGCTTCGATGGTCATGGTCGCATTTGTAGCCGTCGTCATGGTGGTTCCGTGCTGGCTTGCTTTTGTACCCACAAGCCGAATTGGAGAACCGGCACAAAAAAGTCAATTTACACGGTCGGTTTTTCTCTGGCTTGACCGCTGGGTACGCCAAAACCCAAAATCCATTGCTTTGGGGGTTTTATGTATCAGCATTGGCATTGGATGGATAGGATCAGATGTGAGACCAAATTCAAGACTGCTTGAAATGTACACCGAGGACCATCCAACTCATCAAGCCATTACGCTCAGCGAAGAACGGCTCAGTGGTGTGGTCCCCATATTTATTCACGCACAGACCGATCAAAATGACCTCTTAGAGCCCGATGTACTAGAGCGACTAAGCCAGCTCGAAATCGACCTACAAAGTCATGATCTAGTGCTTTGGACTCACTCTTTTCCAGCACAAATTCAAAATATCCATCATTTACTCACTGACGAGAACATCCTGCCCACGGATAGAAAACAGATTTCTCAAGAACTTCTAATGGCTGAAATGAGCGGTGAACTCCCGCTCGACGGAATTCGCACACTGGACTATAAACAAGCCAGAATCCTTGCGCTCTGCAAGGATGCAGGCGGTCGACACTATATAGAGATGGCCAATTCAATTCAGACCAAAATAGACAAACTGTTCCCCCCTTCACAGTCGGTCAAGGTCACCCTCACGGGCGATGGCTTAATGGCCTCCATTGGCATCGATAAACTCATCACCGATTTAATCTCCTCGCTGAGCCTTGTATTTCTGGTCATTGTACTGGTCCTGTACTGGCTCTTAAAAGATTTTAAACTCTGTCTGATAGCCACCTTGCCAAATGCCATCCCTCTCATGTTTACATTGGGGACACTGGCCATTATCGGTGCTGATTTACAAACCTCAAATGTCGTCTCTTTCACAGTTGCTGTCGGACTTGCGGTTGACGACACCATCCATTTTATTGTGCGATTTTATCACGAGCGAAAAGCAGGGCAATCCTTTCAATCAGCCATCACAAAAACTTATTTGGGAGCAGGTCACGCCATCATTCTGACCAGTGCCTTACTCGTCATGGGGTTTGGGGCACTTGCCAGTAGTCCTCTCACCACAACCGCACATTTCGGATTGCTGTCCGCAGTGACTCTGGGAGCCGCAATATTGGCTGACTTGCTTCTGCTTCCCGCCCTCTTACATCTCGCTGCGCCTAACGGCAGGATTGCTGAACCGTTGTAGGAGCAGTGGTGCAAGAAGTGGGAATGCCAAAAATGTAGCCGGACCCCACACAGCTGTCATTGTCTACAAGGTAGCTGCCGTTTGACCCACATGCAGGTGCAGCACCATTCCAGCCTGCAACAGACAGAATACATGCATCATTTAATGACAGGTTAATTCCAGCACAACCACCGCCATTGTCCAGCTCTTTTTCCTGCTGACCGTCACAGTTGTAATCGAAGGAACCATCCCCACGGTCACTGCTAAAGTAGCCTGTTTGATTG
>JAYYJC010000113.1:0-19864 GCA_036146655.1 Myxococcota bacterium
GGAGTCACGAGCACATTCTGATCGTAGCAGTCATCACCTGAAGTGGCGGTGTAATAGGCGTCAGGAAGTCCGCCAGAGCATGAACAGGCCACGGCATTGACATCACCATAGCCATCGCCGTCAAAATCCCGGTAAAAGTTGGTGCAGCTCATGCCATTGATTTCATTTTGATCGCCATTGCAGTTGTCATCTTTGCCGTTCCCGCAGATCTCTAGTGCTCCCAAATAGACCGCATTGTCACTGTCATCGCAGTCGCCTTGATTTTCGCTCTGGCCATCGCCATCATCGTCATAGTTGACCGTTCCTTCATCAACGATACCGTCACAATCATCGTCTGTGTTGTTGGGCAGTTCTTGAGCATTGGGATGTACATTGGGGTCATTGTTGTCGCAATCCCCTTGACCTGTGGTATAGCCATCCCCATCGAAATCGCCATCATCGATCTCCCCATTGCAATCATCGTCAACTCCGTTTTCTACCTCATCAGCGATGGGGTTGATGCTGGGGTCTTCGTCATTACAGTCACCTTGATTCTCAGTAAAGCCGTCCCCGTCGTCGTCAATGTCTTCAGTGGGCTGAACGACAAAATACACTGTCGCTGAGCCATTGAATGCCAAGCTGTTGGTCGCAGTGTAAGTGAGCGTGTGTTCACCAGGAGACAACTCGGCCTCACACCGTGCAAAACCTTCTGCGTCCGGCTCAGGTGTACAAAACTCACCATCCAAATCCGAAGCAAAGACCACGGCCAAGTCTTCAGAGTCGTCACGCGCATCGAAAACCTCCGCAACGAATTCAAAAACAGAGTTCTCTTGTCCGAATTCGCCTCCGGTTGGATGCACAACTGAAATCTCGGGGGCATCTGGTACATCCTCAATGACGATATCAACAAAGTCAGAGGCAGACTGACCATAACTGTCTACCGCGGTGACGGTAATCACATGATTGCCGACATCCAAATTGGCTGTGCTGTACGAACCAGCACCTGTGCTGTCTGGAGTCACAATGGCTTCCAGATCACCTTGAAAATCAGAGGCAAAAACCAAGGTCAAATCAACTGGATCGTCAATGTCATCATTCACAATAAATTCGAATGTGACGACCTCACCTTCATTGAAGGTCGAACCCTCAGTTGGAGAAACAATACTCACTGATGGTGGCGTGTCGTACAACCCGACTTTTGAATCAGAGCCGGTACACGAGACCAGTAATATGCTGGTTGATAACCAAATGGAATGCCGCATGATAACCTCAAAGTGGTTGGGTATGTTTCATTTTACACATCAGAATGACAAGGTGTAGCGCAAATACGTTACATTGTTGAAAATAGGAGGCACCATGAGTCTTATCGCATGTCTTCAGTTGCGTTGTACAGCTAACTTGGATCGCAATTGGTCCACATTTGAACGGCTGGCTCGCTCTGCAGCAGCCAACGGTGCACAACTTATTGCTACCCCAGAAGCCACAGACTATTTGGGACCCCACGACCAAAAAATGCAGATTGCAGAGCCCATAAACGGACCTCGCAATCAGAAATATGGCGCATTGGCAGCAGAACTTGGCGTGGATCTTCTCATCGGGTCCATTGCTGAGCAACACAACGGTGTCAGATGCTACAACACAAGCCTTTACTTTGATCGAAACGGACAGTGCATTGCACAGTATCGAAAGATCCATCTCTTTGATGTTGATCTCAGCAGCTCAGGTGGCGTCTGTTTTGCGGAAAGTGCTCGTACAAAAGCTGGGTCAGAGTTGGTCTGTGCAGATGGACAATTGGGTCGAGTTGGTCTCAGCATCTGCTTTGATCTACGCTTTCCCGAAATGTATCAACAACTCACTTCAAAAGGGGCCACTATTTTAGCAGTACCCGCCGCATTTACCGAGCGCACTGGAAGGGATCACTGGCATGCCCTACTTCGGGCACGAGCCATCGAAAATCAAGCTTATGTGATCGCTCCTGGACAGTGGGGTGAACATGGAGACAACGGCCTACGCTGTTCCTACGGCCACTCACTCATTGTAGATCCGTGGGGAACCATCATCGCAGAATGCGGAGATGGTGAAGGCTATTGTCTTGCGCCCATCGATTTGGATCGTCTCCATCAAATCCGCCAGCAGATCCCGATGGCAGACAATCGACGCCTTTAAGACCGGCGCCGTAATAGGGTTAATAAGGGAAAAAAAGCCAAAGCCAGCGTGCTCGTGCCACAGCCACCACCGCCGATGGTCCAATTTCGAGTCCCGAGGATGGATTCTTTTTGTGCTTCAGAACAGAACATCTCAATGGAAAGTTCTCCAGTGACATCTGTTCCGTCATCCATTGGACAGGTCACTGTGAGTAAAATTTCTTGAGGCAAGCAGTCACCGAGCTCACTCTGAGCAGTCAACTGAATGCTGCCGCCTTCGGTGGTTGAAAATTCAGCGACTTCGGAGGGGCTCAGAGACCAGCTGCACAAATTGGAATTGCCACAATCTTTGTCACCAACAAAGTAATTGAGGGTTTCACCGTAATTAATGGCTGTCTCAGCCGCCGGTTGTACGGTTCCCCATTCTTCGCAAGCCCCTGTATCCTGAGCCATCGCCCCACTTGAGCCAAGAATCATTACAAAAAGCATGACAAGTCTCCTTTGATTCTATAATACCTCACAATGAATCTCCTGTTGCTTCTTTCTTTTGCCCAAGCGGCTTCCATTTCCGAATCACTGGATACTGGTGATGTGGCATGGTGCAACGGAGACATCCGATTGGCAAAAAAATCTTGGGCAGAAGCCACAGAAAGCGCACACCCAGCTGCAGTTGCTATGGCTGAATTTCGAATGCTTCAAACCTCTTCTAATCTTGGATGGACCATTCATGGAATAAGAGGAGACAAGGCACTGGAGCAATGCTCTGCATACGACGCATGGTGTGGACTTGCATGGGTTGACCGTGAAATTCTGCTTCATCAAATTGGCATTCCGGTCAATACAGATCTGATGCAACAACAACTCATCTTAATTGAATCAGAACTTCCGGCTCAGGTCTTAGCCCGTCGAGTATGGATGGGTGATCTCCAGCCCGAAGTACTCAGTGGACAGGAACTTGATGGGTTGGGAAATTGTCTGAGTACAAGCCAGTGGCCATCCGACAATCCCCGCCCATATGTGGGGCTGGGTCTAACAGGCGGTGCAATGCTGGGGATTGGGGGCGTAATTCAAATGTCATACCCCTTCACAAAATCCAATTTCGTACAGGGATCGCTTTCGTATACCACAAAGCACGCCGGTCACTTTTCAGTACTTGGGGCATGGGGTTCTGAGTGGGGTGGTATGACAGACATTCAGCTTTCAAGACAGCCCTATTTTGAATACCAAGATCAAAACTTTGTTGATTACACCATGATCACCACTGGAAGCATCTCTGGGGGACCAAAGCTTAAGGGAGATACATTCCAAGCCCTTCTGGGTGCCACAGTCCGCTCAGATAATGCAGATGACCAAAACGGTACCTATCAAGGTCACGGACCCATATTCCGAGCCAGTTGGCGACCTCATTCAGATGTGAAATTGCATTACAGAACCGAAGCCACTTGGTTGGATTATACCTACTGGCGCAATGACCTATCTGCAAGTTGGCTTCATCACACTGGTTTGGCCATCCAACTTAATCTTCAAACGGCTATGGGGAACGCCATTCCTTGGTGGCGCTTTCCGACTGCGGGTGGTGGACAAATGATGCGCACTCCAAAAGCACAACAAATCCGAGCCCCATTTCTACCAATTGCCATCAGTGAATGGCGTTTAAGACCTGAAAAGATGCTTGGATTAACCCTCTTTGCTGAAAGTTCTTATGTTGATCAATTTCATTGGGGAACGGGTATGGGTGTCCGATTTAGACTTCCACCCCAGCCACACAACACCATTCGTTTCGACATCGGATACGGAGACTTGGGTGTCGGCTTTTCAGTTGGAATGGGTGAATTCTTCTAATACGGTATGGGAATTATTCCTCACAATTCATGTCGAGTGCCTTCACACGAGCAGAGCATTCTCTTTTGAGGTCAAGAGGCGCATTTTCAATACTGACCAATCGACAATACTGAGCTTTGGCTTTCTCAACCTTACCTTGTTCTTGATACGCCCAGCCCAAACCATGTAAACTGTGAACATCTTCAGGATCCTGCTCAATGGCGTAGGCAAATATCTGCTCTGCTTCGTCATAACGACGCTGCTGAACCCTCAACCAACCCTCTCTCTTCAATCGTAGACTGTCAACTTTGGTTGGATCAAAGGTGGTATTTTCTTCGTAGGCTTCATTCACTTTCGCTGAAGAACGGCCACCTTCGCCAAGGGCTGTTGCAGAGCCTTCTGAGCCATTCACATTGTCCATCTCTTGAGTCGAACCTTCCGACCCTTGGGTGGATGCGGTTTCTGCAACAGTGGCCAAGTCCTGAATATCGACGGTTTGTGTTTCAGAATCTATTTTCTCGATACCCTCACCTGGGGTCTTTGAAGATTCACCGTTGGTGTCACTGAGTCCAGTTACGGCATCTCCTTCGATGGCATCTTTACCAGATGCAGATTCTTCAATGTTTTGAGGCGCTTCTTTGCCACCTTCAATTTCCCCTTCTTGATCAGCCGCTGGCTCTGCAACCGTTTCTTCTGATTTGGACGGTGTCAACAATGGATCTTCATCTTGTGGGTCGATGGATTCAGTGTCCTTGTCTGTTTGCTGTATGTCCAGCAAGGTGGGTGATTTTGAAACAGTGGGATAAAGAAAGTAGACGAGCGGTGTCACTATCACCAAGACAGCACCAATGATGAGTCTGACCCTCCGATTCATGGTCTGTTGGTAGCTTTCAAAATCTTCAAAGCCATCGTCATCATCGGGATAATCCGGACCATCAACTGGATAGTCTGGCCCATCTACGGAATAGTCTGGTCCATCTATGGGATAGTCTGGCCCAGAATCCAACGGCTCATCTTCAGATTTATTAGATGACTTGGCGTATGTGGTGACTTTGTGACTCTCAGAATCATCATCCACAGGCAAAATGGCAGACGGATAGGATGGGCTCTGGTTGCGAGCTGAAGACGAAGACGACTCGTATGGAGACGCACTTGACGCAGATGAATAGGATGAGCTGGCTTTGGGCTGAAATGACGCTACCGTGCTGTCACGGCTTTGAGAACTTGTTGCTTTGGATGATGTTTCGATGTCAGATTCAAACTCAAGATCTCCCAAGGTGCCATCAAATGACCCGATGCTGTCCAGCAGTTCGTCAGTTTCGGATTTCTCACCGAAAGAGTCACCGTAATCTGGTTCAATTGCATCTGCATTTTGCTCGTAGGAATTGACAAATACTGGCGTGTCCATGTCACTTTCGCCAATTGGCGCAGTAAAGTTTTCATCCAGATTTGAGGTCAAGGCGAGATCGTTTTCAATGGCACCATCTGCAATGGGCTCCACTTCGGACTGAACTGGTTCAACAAATGACTCTTCAGTTTGAAAATCTGACATTGGTTCGGACCCAATGTCACCATCACCATCAAGGTTCTCAGCATTAAAATCGAACCCAGTTTGAGTGTCTTGAGAGGGGCTGTCTTCTATCGCATCACTGCCTTGAGGTGTGTCAATCTCATCGTAAGCCACCTGAGGACTTTCCTGAGTAATTGCATCCAATTCTGAAATATTGGACGACAAGTCTTGGAAATTCTGCGGAACCAGAGTCTCTTCCCTCCAGTTTTCGGAAGGGGTGACCTCAACATCATCGGACTTTGACTGTGGGTCTTGTTCGGAGGCAAAATGAGGTGAAGTCTCAAGGGTTTGTGGCTCCGATTCTAAACTGGGTTGAACAACGGACTCTTCAACGGTGACTTCTTTGATCGGTTCTGGCTTAGGAGAAGGTCCATCCGGATTAAAATACGATTGCAACTCAGGAAGCGTTTCCGCTCGCTTCCATCGTCCACCATGTACGGCAACCTTCCCTTTGGGACCAAGCAAGCCAGACTCGATCAACTGGCCGACTTCTTCCCAACTGAGTGCAAGAAACCGTTGACGGTTTCGGTTTCGAACCAGTATTTGTCCTTCCGTCTCATTTTGATCATCAGGTGAGCTGGTTTCTTTTGACCGTCTGCGCTTCCTTTTCGCTGTTTTATCCGAAACAGAAGCGGCAGGTGATGCGGGTTCAGAGCGCACTTCGGTTTCAGAACGAGACGGCTGAGATGGCATTTCTTCTTGCAATACGCTGTTGATGGACTCAAGGGCTTCTGCTTCTTCTACTCCAAGGGCATGATCAAAGCGATGCTCGCAGTTACTACACCTAAAGTTCATGATTGAACCTGGATTTTGGAGTAGAGCTGCAGGTGGTTCGAAGTCAAAACTCGTACCACATTCAGGACAGGAAATGGTGATAGCTGGGCTATCCACCTCGCATGACCTGCTCTATCTGTCCTGAGTCGGGTGGATTGCTGTCCAAGTACTTTTGGAAATACTGATTGGAACCTGCAATGTCACCTTCATCGCGGCTGATATAGCCCAACCATTTGTTGGCCTTTATGGAGCCAGAGTTTAAAGCACGCTGCAAAACAGATTTGGCTTGAGCACTTTGACCCCCGCGATATAGCGCCTCACCCAAATCTTCCTGATAACCAATCTGATTGGGTGCCGCATCAACAGCCTTTTGAAAAGATTCAATGGCGCCATTCCAGTCATTAGTAGACGCTTTTAGGCGACCTTCAGACGCATGGTCACTTGGAGATTGAGCGGGCTTGGTAGCAGTGGTAACAGCTGCGGCATTGCCCCCTTGTTGTGCAAGGATTTCGGCGGGTACGACGGGAATCCACTCTTCTTCACTTGGTTCAGCAACATCTAGTGCGGGATCTGGGTCTTCAAGCTTTGCATTCTTTGCAATTTGGTCGCGGATTTCGGCTCGAATCTTCTCAGAACGGTCTTCTTTCTCTGTCACCACTGGGGTGGGTGCCTTTTCAACCACTGGGGGTTTTTGCATTGATGCATAGGCAAACCATCCCCCACCAATCACAGCCAGCCCAACCAGTATGGTCACCAATGGGTTGCGTTCTTTGGGGAGATGTGAAAGATCTTGGCCTTTGTTCTTTGATGCGCTCTTTTTGGGTCCTCTGGAAGAGCGGTTGGAACGGCCAGAACTTGAACTGGCTGAGTTGGACCGTGGCACCTCTCCTGTCAACTCTGCCTCCACCGCCGCAAAAGCTGCGTTGAGTTCTTCTTGGTCTTCAGAGTTTTTTGTCAACTTCGGCTCAGGGGCGGACTTCTTCTCTTCGCTTGTGGTGAGGGGATTGTCTTTAAAGGTGTGATAAACTTTCACAAAGTATGCTTTGAGGTCTCCAACTTCAGCAATATTGACCCAATCCTGGCCATTGTAACTTAGCATGTCGGTCCCAGAAACCCTTCCCTCTCGAATGTATTTTTCTAGCGTACGGTAATCTGAAAAGTCATAGACAAGGCCAATCTTCACCTTAACCTTCCATGACCGAATTCCCACTGACTTAAAATCAAGACTATATACATCTACACTGTCTGTAGTAGGCTCGATTTCGGGCTCAGCTTCTGACTTTTCGGCCACACCACCTTCTTTGTAAACAGTAAATACATGGGTACATTTGGGACAGGTGATTCTGGCACCACGGCCTTGAACTTTATCAGGGTCTAGATTGTATTTTGCTCCACAGTGATCACAGGTGACTATCATTGCTTAGAATCCGTCTAAATTAATGGGTTTATGATAACACTTTATTCACTCACCCGTGTATTCTTGAAGCCTCTTTTGATAAAGAACACTCTCGGGTTTGATGCTGACAGCATGTTGAATGGCCTTGACGGCCGCCCCCTTCTTTCCTTGTTTCCAATAGATTTGTGCGAGGGTGTCAAAGTAAGCCGCATTTTGACCATCGCTCAATGCGATGGCTTGTTGCGCAAGTTCAAGTGCATCATCGAGTTCTACAGATGAGGACTTACTTTGGGTGTAGCTCCAAGCCAAATTGTTGAGAATTGAATGGCTGGCAGGATGACGGACCAAAGCGCCATGATACAACACAATCACCTCCTCCCAACGGTTTAAGGCATGCAGTGCAACCCCTTGATGAAGGATGGAAGACACCGACTCAGGATTGAGCTCAGCCTCGCGTTCGGCCCACTTCAATGCCAAGGACCATTTCCGCAACCGCCTAGAAACCTGAAAGCCAGCATTTGCAATTGGATTCTGTGGATTCTGGCGCCAAACTTCTTCAAAACGGTCAAGTAAGATCAGACTGGATGACGGTTCGTCACTGTGAGCCACCGCTGATTCAATGAGGGTTTCTGATTCTGGGTGTTTTTCAATTCCTTCAAGAAGAACAGCTTGAACACGGCTGTGTTCACCGAGCTGTTGAAGATTGTCACTCAGTTGGTGGTAAATGTGTATGTGGTCTTCACCGGCATCTAATGCGGCCCGAAAGTATTTAGAGGACTGCTGATAGCGCTCTTTTGTGTCAAATAAAATGGCCGTCAGCCATTGAATCTTTCCATGTTCCGGAGAGGCATCCGCTGCAGATTTAAAAGCATCTAGAAGCAGCTCATCTTCTGCATAACCTTCGACAAGCGATAAAATTTGAGGGTCTTGAGGAAACTTTTTGACAGCATCAGGTGCATAACGGAGGACTGCCCGTATATCCGAAGACTCAATGTGCTGAAGCAACCGTTGATAATGGATGGGCGCACTGTCGTCCATTTTGACGGCTTGTTCGAAGTATCCCAACGCAGGTTCATGATACTGAACTGCACTTTGACCCACATCAAACCAAAACCAAGCGTCTGTGCTGCCGGCTTCAATAAATTTCCGAACCAATCTTTTGTGTTTTCTATACTTTCGACCTTCAAAGAGTGCCCGAAGTTGAAGGAGCTTTGCACCTTCTGCATCTAGGGCTTGGGTTGGATACAACTGAGCCAAACGGTATGCCTCTGCATAGACTCCGGTTTCAACTTCTATCCAAGACATTAACAACCCGAGCCGAAGGTCCATTCGATCTACCGTTTGAGATATCTTCATTTGGTGCACGGCTTCGCCATAATCCTCGGCTCGGATTAGGCAACTGACCGCCCACAACCGAGATGTCTCCTCACTCGCCGGATTCGCTTTACCAAAGGCAATCCATTCTTGTGCAGCTGCAGACCAATCCTGTTGATCGACCAGTGCATAGGCTTGTTCAGCCCCATCTAGAACTTCCACATTACGGCCAACAACCCCATAAGTGGTGTCTAACAAAGTTGCGGCAATGGCTTGGCCCATAAGTAGGATTATTGCGATCATGTAATGACGATCTCCAAATTGGCTTGATTGGCTACAAGTTTCTTTACCTGACCATTTTGAAAGCGCACGGATAATTTCAACTGACTCTGATACCCACTGCAATTTAAAATCACTCCAACGCCAAATCGGCTGTGAAGGACAGATACACCTGGCTGAAAATCATCCAGAGATTCCGGCTCTCTGGTGCGAGTACTTTCAGCGGATGGCAAAAGGCTATTGGTCTCTATCCGACGAGTACGAGGTGAAGAATTGAGTAAGTCTGGCACCCGAACTTTGGATGACCGAACATTGGAGTGCTGAGCTGAACTCCGCTTCGACGCACGTATCAACCGATTTGAAGAAAATCCCAAACGGCTCGAACGCTGATGTGGGGATTCACCGGCATATTTTTGTTTTGGAATATTGATAGCATCGCTCGGAATTTCTTTAATAAATCGAGAGGGATCCATGGTCTCAGGCGATTGATTGGGTGCTCGCCTAAGTGATTTTTGACGAAATCGAGCCAAAAACAACCGTCTTTTGGCTCTGGTAAATGCCACATAGATGAGACGACGTTCTTCTTCAATTTCTGAATCTTGAGTAGACAATGAGTGCGGAAAGGAACCTTCATTCATTCCGACCACATACACAATTGGGTACTCCAGTCCCTTGGACAAATGGGCTGTCATCAAAGTCACTTTTTCTTGCGCACCTTCAGGCAGGTCATCATCACCAGCCACCAGTGCCGCATTGTCCAAAAATTCTTGAAGCCACTGAAGGGGATCTTGGGCAGATTCACGGTTGGAACCGTCTAACTCACCGATGTGCTCATAAAGGCGCTGAACATTTTCAAGCCGACGCCGACTGTCATCCGTGTTTTCGTTGATTAGTCGCTCAGAGTATCCGATGCGTTCATCGATTAACTTCAGCAGATGGGTTCCAGAGCACCCCTCAAAGATGCAGTCTCTCGCATGATAAATCAGTTCACAAAAATCGAGACACGCTTTCCGGGCTTTTGCTTTTTTCATTCCGCCCCATAAATCAGCCGCATCCAATACACCCATGTGACGCGCTGCCGAAATCTCCAATATGCTGTTCAAGCTACTGGGGCCTATGCCTCTTCGAGGCTCTGCGATGGCTCGAAAAAAAGACACTTCGTCACACGGATTCAGCACAAGTTTTAGATAGGAGAGCAAATCGCGAATTTCCTTGCGATCAAAAAACTTCTTTGCACCCACCAAGACATGAGAAATTTGCTGACGGTAAAATATTTGCTCGAATACACTGGATTGCGCATTTGTGCGATAAATAACGGCGATGTCGCTTTCTCGAAAACCCTCTCGAAGTTGGACACGAATGGATTGTGCTACTTTTTCAGCTTGATCCCATTCATTGTGTCCCACCAGAAGTTCGAGCTTTGGTCCCTGCTCAGCGTCTGTCCACATGGTCTTTTCCATGCGATCTGTGTTGTATTGCACAACTGCATTTGCAGCCTTTAAAATGGTCTTTGTCGAACGATAATTGCGTTCAAGTCGAACCACTGTTGAGCCAGTGTAATCCCTTTGAAAATGGAGAATGTTCTGAATATCTGCGCCCCGAAAGCCATAAATAGACTGATCATCGTCCCCAACCACCATGATATTTTGTGACTCACCACTGAGTAGACGAATGAGGGTGTACTGTGATTCATTGGTGTCTTGATATTCATCCACCATCAGGTATTGAAATTGCTGCCGCCGACGCCGAAGGACATCTGGATGCTGCTGAAAAACTTGAATGGTGAAATTGATTAAATCATTAAAGTCCAGCACATTGTTCTGCTTCATGCGATTTTGATACTCCAAGAAAACTTGCTTGGTCTGGTGCCCATGGCTTTCTTTCAGGAGCTCTGCAAGCTCATTGGTGGCGAGCGGTTTGCGTTTGGCCTCATCAAACTTGCTGACGAAGCTTCTCGGTGGATTTTTTTTGAGATCAATGTTCTTCTCATTGAGAATGGCCCGAATCAGCCTGACCTGATCGCTCGTATCGTAAATGTTGAAGGTTTTCGGATAGCCTAAGACCTCGATGTCACGCCTCAAAACCCGAACACAGGCCGAGTGAAAAGTGCTCATCCAAAGGTCATGGGCAGGGGGACCCACAAGCAACTCAATTCGATGGCGCATTTCTTCGGCGGCTTTGTTGGTAAAGGTCAAGGCCAGAATATTCCACGGTTTAATGCCTTGCTCTAACATGTAAGCAATCCGATGAGTCAAGGTTTTGGTCTTGCCTGAGCCTGCTCCAGCAAGCACCAGCAAAGGACCATCAATGTGACTGGCTGCAAGCCGCTGTTGCTCATTGAGGCCATTTAGGATGTGACTCATGCCTTCCCCTTGGTGGTGGACTGCACCCCCGTTCCCCCATGATTGCGTTTGGCTCTAAATCGAGCCGCTCCGCCCTCAATACACCGTTGTTCCGCACGGGTAATCCCAATGGCGTCAGATGGAATGGGTTGCGTTATGGTAGAACCCGCAGCCACCAGTGCACCTTCCCCAATGTCAACCGGTGCAACGAGAGCCGTGTTTGATCCAATAAAAGCACCTGCGCCAATATTTGTTTGAAACTTGGAAAATCCATCGTAATTACAGGTAATGGTGCCTGCTCCAATATTGGCCTCTGAGCCCACTGAAGCGTCACCGATGTAGCTCAAGTGACTGGCCTTCGCACCGTGTGCAAAGTGGGCTTTTTTGGTTTCGACAAAGTTGCCAATTTTCACATCGGATTGAAGCACGGTCCCCGCTCTGAGGCGCGCATATGGGCCGACAACAGAGGTCTCTCCAACCACGGTTGACTCCAAATGAGAATGGGCTTTGATGTGAACACCCTGTGCAAGTTCGCTGTCTTCCACAATAGAATACGCTCCTACTCTCGCATAAGCCGCCACTTTGGATTGACCTCGCAAAATGGCCCCACGCTCAATGTACGACTCGGCCTCGAGTTGTACACCCACCTCAACGGTGTTGCTACTGGGATCTTCAAAACCGACGCCATTGAGCGCATGGGCTTTAATGATTCTCTGTTGAAGTCGTTGACAAACTTGGGTTAATGCCCAACGGTCATTAACACCATCGGCTTCAGATGGATCGGCCAGAATGACCGCTTGAACTGACCCATCTTGCGCTGCCCGTTCCACAGCATCGGTCAGATAAATCTCATTTTTAGGAGGATGCGGCACAAAGGAAGGCAAAACCGAACGCAACCAAGCAATGTCAAAAACATAGACACCAGTGTTGATTTCTTGAACGGCGAGCTCCTCAGGATTGGCCTCAGAGGCTTCCACAATTCGAAGGGGGGTTCCGTCTGGACTTCGAATAAGCCGACCATAAGCCGCAGGCTCGTCGATGATGGCAGTCAAAACAGTGACCTTGGCATCGCCATGTATCTCAAGCAACTGCTTCAGAGTGTCCGCTTGAAACAAAGGGGCATCACCAGCCATGACCACCATTCTACCGTGTTCAGGAAGGGCCTCAAGGGCGCATCGGACAGCATCTCCCGTTCCTCTTGGAACGGGCTGCCGAGCAAAGCGCACATCGCTATTTTCAAAAGCGGCACGCACTTGATCTTCTTGATGTCCCACCACCAAAACGGGCTGAAGTCCCACTGCTCGAGCAGCCTGAATGGGCCACGCCACCATGGGCTGGCCAAGAACAGGATGAAGGACCTTAATCAATTCGGAGTGCATTCGGGTGCCACGGCCAGCAGCTAGAATTACGGCCAAATCTTTCATTAAAACCTCCCTGTTTCACTTAACAGAGGGGTATCCCCATCCGCAGATTATTGCATCCGAATCTGATAAAAACCACCCTGACCTGCCCATCCAGCCACTCGAAGAATGTACGGTTCACCATCCACAAGATTGATGGTAAAACTTTCAGGGGGCGTGGTACTGTCGACATAAGAGCCGCCAAGGAACTCAAAACTCTGAGTCCAAATGTCAATGTCGTAATCTGAGTTTTCCGCTAACCATTCCAAATTGATGACATAGGTATCGGTGTCTGCAGCTCTGAACTCGATGAAATCAATGTCGGCATTGTAACTCGAGCCCGAGTGACCTGCCCCGTACATGTCTCCGCAAATCAAACCGCCTTTGGGTACATTTCCAATGCGGATTCCATCTCCCCATGACTCGAAATCGTCGGAACTGTCGACCCCTGCACTTTCAATGGTTTCACCCCAGCCTGAAATGGTGATATTCCCATCTCTCGTCGATGTGGTTCCACCTCGACGGTCCTCAATGAATGCGGAAAAATGGAAAAAATCACCGCCAGAACAGGGTGGCAAATTCCACAAGGCAGAACCTGCTGTTGGCGAAAAGGTTTCAAGTTCATCCGGAATGAGAAATCGAAATTCACGGCCTTCGGCTGCAACAACCAGATGTCCACCCAGCACATTCCCGGTGTATTCAAATTGAAACCGCACTTGAGTCCCATCAACATCTTCGACCGAAAAACTCGGAAAGCCGGGCGGAGTCACCTCATCATTGGAGTCTGTGTCGACAGGGGGGTCACCCGTCTCGGTATCCGACAAGCCCGTGTCATCCGGGCGTATTTCTGTATCTCCAGCCTCAGGACCGCCAGAATCAAGTCCAACGGTGCGAGTATATTCTGTGTACTTGGTCGGATTGGCCGTACAGGCTACGCTGATGAACCACAGATGCATTCAACCTCCGAAGCCTAAGGTAATCACCAAACGACAAAGGACAAATTTCCTTGAAACTTAAAGCAGAGGGAAATACACTACCTTTACAATGATTATTTGCCCTTTGAAGGAGTATTTCCATGTCTCAACGCGTATGTGTTATCCTTTCTGGTTGCGGTTTTTTGGACGGTGCAGAGGTTCATGAATCTGTGATCACCTTGCTTGCCCTCTCAAAAGCAGGTGCTCAGGTAACCATTGCCGCTCCCAACATCGATCAGCATCATGTGATCAATCACCACAACAGTACGCCAATGGCGGGAGAAACCCGTAATGTGCAGATTGAAGCCGCACGCATTGCACGGGGTCCCGTGGCAGATCTCGAAGACATCAAGGCCAGTGATTTTGATGCCTTGTTCATGCCAGGGGGATTTGGAGCAGCTAAAAACCTCTCCTCTTTTGCTTTTAAAGGTCCCGAAGGAAGCATAGTGCCCGAACTCAAAAGAATCATACAAGAGTTTCATGCCGCCAGTAAACCCATTGGAGCGGTCTGCATTGCACCAGCCCTTTTGGCACTCAGCCTCGGGAACGGAACACTCACCATTGGATCCGATGAAGGGACTGCGGATGCACTAAACGCCCTAGGCGCCACCCATCAGATGTGTCCAGTGACTGAGGCAGTGGTTGATCAAGACAATAAATTGGTGACCGCCCCGGCCTATATGGAAAATGCGGCCATCCATGAAGTTGCAGCTGGCATTGAGGCCGCCGTTGAGGCCACCCTCGGTATGTGCTAAGCCGTACACCCACGGTTTGTTCTGTTATACTGACCAAAGAATAAGGTGTAATTATGCCCGTGCAGGCGCTTTGGTTTTTGATTTCCTGTGCCCAAGACTCCAAGCTTTTGGTGTTGAAGGACCAGAAGGCTGACACAGCACTGCAAGATACGGATGAAACACCTCCGCCACCGCCTGTTCCAAGTGATGAGCCTGATACGGGCGAAGAATGGACACCACCTGTTCACTGCGTGATCATCATGCCGGTTGACATTTGGGGAAGACCTCTGGAAGTCAACTGGTCTTTTGGCGAACAGGAGGCATGGGCGCCTGCGACGCCCCCTTGGGAAGGTGGCATGCAAGTGACGCTTGACGAGAACTCGTTGTTGTTTTACGCCACTTTGGACGCCACCGATTTCAATCGCCTAGAACTTGGAATCAACTACAATGGCACAGATTCATCGGATGCCATTCTTTTAGACGAACTCTATGCTGGTCGGGCCACCACAGCGTTCGTCGAGCACGAAGATTGTCCCACCACAGTCATCTTTGGGGGGTTGGGTCATCAATTTTTCGCAGATTCAGCTGGGGCACCAAGCCAAAATCAGGTTGAAATTTTATACGACGGTGAGGACTATTGGACTGCTGTGGCTGAAGACATTGAGCAGGCAGAAGAACGGATCTCATGGAGCACCTGGTGGTGGGAATCCACCTTTGAGCTGCTTCGCAGTCCGGACCCGACCCTAGACGAAACGGATCGCTATCCCAATACCATCATGGGGCTGTTCAATGCCAAAACCTTTGTCGATAAAAGACTCCTACTAAATCGATTTTGGGGCGAAAGCTCAGATTGGCTGACCTTACTGTACACCGATACAGCGCTGCTGGACGCCGCCGAAATGCCCGCAGACTTTTTTGAGATCATGCTGGTCGGAAATGAGGTTGATGTACCGCTGACCGGTGAGCTGCCAGACCCTGACCCTAACTTTTCATTGACTTCGAGAATCCAAAACCAAGCGCCCTATGCCGAACTCGACTTTGTGATTCGAGATGACCAAACCCCACAGTTTATTGATGTCCCGGTCTATGCCGCATCTTGGCATCAAAAGTCCATTGTGCTGGACGGTCAGGTGGCCTATGTCAGCGGCTTTAACAGCAAACAAACCGACTGGGATGGTCGCAACCACCTGCTCTATGACCCCAGGCGCACAGAGTACGATGCCAGCGAAGCAGAGCGATCCGAGATCATCGACCTCGATGCCATGGCCCCATTGCCACCTCGGTCCGACTATGGCGTTCGAATCGAAGGGCCATTGGTCTACAGCATCGAATCCCACTATGCGGAGAGATGGAATCAAGCCATTGATGAAGAGGTTACCTTTGCCGAACATGCCTCAGAGCTCGATGACCTGGAGGCCAATCCAGAGGTTGAGGACGGCGTCATGGCCCAGCTCAACCTCACGACCCCCGACGGCAAGGCGAGCATTTTTGAGTCACACCGAAACGCCATCCAACAGGCCACAGACTACATCTTTATTGAAGACCAGTATTTCAGAGCCCCGCTGCTCAATGACTTCATCTACGACCGCATGATCGATGAGCCTGATTTGGTTCTGATCGTGGTGACCATGGCGGTGGATGAGCTCGATCCGGGCTTAAAGTACACCTATCTCTCGCATGAGCGGTTTGCCGCTGATTTTCCAGACCGATACCTCCTGCTCCAGCTTCGAAACGATGCGCTAATCCTCAGAGACAACCTCATTTTTGACGAGGTCGACTACGACAATGTGCCCCTGTATCTGCACTCCAAGCTTCGGATGATTGACGACCGCTACCTGTCGGTGGGCTCCTGCAACATGAACAATCGGGGCTACAAATACGAGGGCGAGATGAATGTCTCGATTCTGGATTCGGATTTTGTCCGAGAGGTCCGAGCCGAAATCTTCGAAGACATGGTGGGCAGCGACTATGTGGACTACCTCTCAGATGACGCCCAGAACAACTTTGAAGTGATTGCCTTGGCGAGCGAAGATAACGCCATTGCCGCAGAGTGGTGGGAAGACGAAGGCGAGGAGCTCAGCCTCGATGACGCCCAAGACACTTGGATCATCTACCGTCCCTCAGGTTTTGTCTACCCGCTGGATTTCTCGAGCGACTACCTCGATATTGTCGGGCCAGACTTGTTTTGATTAGTGGACAGACTTGAGTCGGTCGTACTCTTGGCAGGCCCGATCGAGGTCGCGAATCTTGGCTTCGAGATCCCTGATTTTGACAGTGGCTTCCGATGCCATTTTTTTGCGCTGCTCTTGAGCGGCCGCAAAGGAGTCTCGCTGAGGCACCACACTGGTCCGGTACCAGATGAAGAGCTCTGAGCGGCGATTGTGGAGTTGTTCACGGACATCCTGAATCATCTTGTCGGAGATTCGATCAAGCCAAATCCGAACGGCATCACGGGCTTCTCGCTCTGCCTTGTCTTGGAGCTGAGCACGCAGGTTTTCGCCGTCTCTTTCTTGATCGCGCTTGGCTTGTAAAAATCCGTAGACCACGGCCACCACACCCGCCATGACCATGAGGCCCGTAAAGAGTCCGCTGTCTCCCCCACTCCCCCGCAAACCGAAGAGAAAGGTGAACGACATGACCCCGTAGAGAATGGTTCGAAAGTTGCGGTAGACGCCGCCCGCAAGACTGGCCTTGTCCTTTTCACCCTTGAGAGAGGGGGCAAGAAAAGTCGTCGAAAGCATGCTGACCTCAAGGGGGCGAATGGTCGGCTGTTCCACCATTGTGGACCCATCACGCTGAACCCAGAGGTATTCGATTTGACGGTTAATGTCGAAGGTCAGCCACTGAACGGTGTAGGTCATCCAGGCCTTGGCCCAATCTTCGAGCTCGCTTTTCAGCGACAAAAGCGATTCTGAGTCAATGGCAGCCGTGTACTGTGCCTCAGTCTCGGTGAGAGTCACATTGACCAACTCTGCTACCCGAGGAGAAATGCGGGGCATCATGGACCGCCGGCCTTCATCCAGGCGGGATTTGAGGGTGCTGGGATTGCGAAGCATGTCTTCAATCCGATCGACTTTGCGGTCCAATTCGGCCCAGATGTTGCTCTTGCCTCCGATGCTTGGGGCTTCAGACTGAGCTTTTTTATACACTTCGAGCTCGTTTTGGAAGCGTTTTTTCGTCTTTTGAAACTCAGGGCCGATGGCGTCAAGGAAGGCGCTGAGATCTTCTGCAGACTCAAAAGCCGGTGGCACAAGCTCAGAGACCCCCAGTCTTTTGATGCTGCTGGCATACGCCGTAATGGCCCGCTTCTGCGAGCTGGTGATGTCAGACATGTGCGCCTCGATTAGTCGTAGGGGTTGATTCGATCGGCAAGGCCGGCAAAGAGGCCGCCCACTGTTGGCACCTGAGCGGCAATGGCCTGAGTCATGTCTTCGATGGCTTCACGCAAGCGGACCTTTCGCTCTTGCACAAAGTGCGCCTCAGAGCGAAAACTGTCCATCCATCGGTTGCCGTCATCTTCGAGGCCCGTTTGGAACTCGTGATATCGCTCTCGAAGACGCTCAGCGAGCTCGCTCTTGTGCTGCGTGAGGGTTTCTCGAAAGTCCTGAACCCTGGAATGAAAATCATCCTGAGCTCCTTGAGCGGTCTGCTCAAAGTCTCCACGGAGCTCTTCAGCGCGCTGCTCGGCTCGGTTCCGAAGGTCATCGATGTGGCCCACCGTCTGGTCGCCTGTTTCGTTGACTCGAGCATGCTGTGTCTGCCCCGCTTCGAGAATGGTGGAGCGCTGTTGGTTGGCCGTTTCGTGGATGTACCCCTGCTCATCTTGAGACACCTGAAGCAGCTCTCCACGGATTTCTTCTCGCAGCCCGTTGAGCTCGACCTTGAGACCTTCGATTTCACTCAGCAGGCTGTCACGCTCGGCTTGAAGCTCTTGCTGGGTCTGTGCCCAAAGCGTGGACATGTGGGTTTCCATGGCGGTGCGCAGCTCTGCTTCGATTTGGGGTTGGAGGGTCTCAAGGGCGGCATAGATGGCTGCGGCGCCACCCACAGCAGCACCAGCGGCACCTGCCCCCGCGTTCTTTAAGGGATCACTTGACATAAGAAGGCTCCTTTAATGCAGGATTACCTAAATTTATAGCACACTTGGCTGGGGATGTTGAGAGAGAAATTGGATGGTGATTAGGAGACCGCCATGGTGATGACCGTGTTGGTTGGCAGATCTGTTCTGTTGGTGGTGGGAAATGACTTTTGCGGGCATAATGGACCAAAGAAATGGAAGTCATCAAATGGGTCATGAGGGGTTCGATTTGAAAAGGTGTGCCCCATCTTACCAAAACCGGATTGATTTTGGCAACCGACTTCAAATTGAGAAGGTCACCCTTGAGTCATTGGCCAAACCTTCAACCAATCCGAAACAAGATTGTCAGAAGTTCGACCTTCAATTGGGGCTAAAGACAAAGGGGTATTTAATCACGACAATGCCCCCACCCGATGGCTCTGGAAATGTGAATTTCTTAAAGAGATTGACAATGCAACTTTCCACCTCAGTGCTGCCCATGGTGGAGCTGTAGATTTCAGCTTTTGAGACGAACCCATTACTTGCGATTACAAACTTCACCACAATCTTCCCCTCGAGGTAAAGACCTTTGCTGAGTTCAGACTGATAGCATTGACGAATCGAGTCGAAGTTGTCTTTGATGACTCCATCAATGAGACTTTTTTCCAAAGACCCCAAGACAAGTGAATTCTCATTGATCACATTGCCATCGCTCAGATCCATCTCTGCATCAGAACCGTCTATTTCATTCCCAATCCATTCAAGTGGTTTTCCCTTTCCATCAAGCACCTCCTGAAACTCGCTCACCACTGTGTCATCGTAGGGTCCCGCAGGCAAATCGAGATCAAAGTGACCGGACTCCGCACGCATCTGTTCAAGCTGAGATTGATATTGCCGTTGCGTTTCAATGCTCTCATTGAGTGCTTCTATCTTGGTTTGATTGTAGGGTTGGGGTGGAACATTCAACCCAAACGACTCGGCCTCAGAGCGCATGGATGCGATCTGATCTGCATAACCACGCTGGGATTGCAAATTGGTGGACAGTCTTTCGACCACTTCATAAGTGAAGGGCGGCTCGGG
>JAYYJC010000114.1:0-6080 GCA_036146655.1 Myxococcota bacterium
AGACATGAGCATCAGCTTGTGGAACAATCAAACCACTATTTTTGTTGGAGACATTGGCGACAATTTAGAACATCATAAAGCGATTTTTGTACATGCGGTCAGAATCAATGCAGAATCGCCCGTCGAAGCAAAGACATGGAAAGTCAGCTATGGTGATCATGGCCCTCAAGATGCAGAAGGACTGGCCATTGATCCGGTAGACGGTCGATTGTATGTATTAAGCAAAGGACGAACAGGCACGGTCAACCTATTTCGAACGGACCCATTGAGTCAAGAGACCGAACAACTGATGCTAGCGCTCGTGGCTCAGTTCCCAATCTCTGACCGTCGAAAGCCACTGCCCGCATTTTTAACCACGGCCCTTGATATTTCGCCAAATGGCTCGCAAATAATCATGAGAAACTACCACAAGGCTTTTTTATGGTCCAGAGAAACAGGCCAAGAATGGGCAGATGTTCTAGCCACACCCCCATGCCAAATCCGCATGCCCAGACAGCCACAAGGAGAAAGCTTGGCATTCCAGTCTGAAAATGAACTCGTTACTGTTTCAGAGCGAAGACATCAACCGCTCTATCACATCCACCTGCTTCGACATTAACCATATGCGAATGCCGTCCACTTCAATGAGTCTTATTTCTCCTCCGAGTTCTTGTACTATGCGAGTAATAGATTCATCCGGATGTAAAAAATATTGCTGCGTTTCGTGAACTTCTTCGATCTTTTGAGCGCCCTTTAAAGCCACCATCCACTTGTATTTAAAGGTAATGACAGAATCATCCAGTGTTGGAACGGCAGCTCGAACCAGCTTTTCATCTTTGTCTTCAAAAATATCCATCATTGAAAACCGAGACCGAGCGTGTGCGGGGTTGCTTCCCGCTTCTAATACAACCCAACCAGAAGGCTTGACGGAATTGAAAATCTGTGTCAAACAATGACCCAGCTCTTCTGGCTTAACTGAAAAGAGTGGCGAAAACCAAGCGTAGATACAAGCCACAGGACTTGAAGGAAATTCATGAGGGTGAATGTTGGCTTTGTGTCTATTGTGCCCGATACGGAAATACTCAGGATTGGATTCACCTCCCTGCCAATCATGGTCATATTTGAGAAATTGTCCTAAGTATCCTGTTTTACAGCCCCATTCCCATATGGGCTGGTCTGTGGGCAATACGGATTTCAAAACCTGTAATTCTCTTTCCCAATTGCGGTTGGTGGTTATCTTCTCAAGCCATTTTGGTATGGCATGATACAGCCGGCTGTCATCCATTGTCTCTCCATGATCGAGCGATAACAGCTTTCACACGATTGCTCAATGACGGTTGATGCAAAATAGGCTAAATAGGGCCAAAGCCAAAGAGGTGAATCATGAATGACATCAAAACAAAGCTTAAACTTCCCATTAATTTGGGCCTTAATGACGGAACCATATGTCCACAATCATGTATTGAGGTCATGCAACAACATACCACTCGGACAGACCTAAGGCACTATACGACTGCCGAAAACGAACCTTTACTTGATGTTATTTGCGAAAAGGATGGAGTCAATCGAAACAATATTTTCTTAGCAAATGGTTCAGGCCCCATTTTAAAACAATGCATTCCTTGGTTGGTAAGTCAGAGAATAAAGTCGTCTCCCAAACTCACAGCCAAATACCTCTTGGGGAAAAATTCGATAATTGGAAAGACTGGGCTGATCAAAGACATCTTTCCGGTGGTTTCCGGGCGACTGACCTATTTCAAAGTCCCTCTGAAGGGCATGAAAGCTGGGCTTACGATGAACCTGTTGCCACTTGGGCCAGAAACCAACTGGAAACTTCGACCAGAAGATGTGGCTGATGCACTCTCAAGATCGCCCGGTTTGGCTTACATCTGTAACCCAAACAATCCCACCGGCTTGCTGATGCTCACCCGTGATGAAATAGTGGAGTTGCTTGAAGCATTTCCAGACTCCATCTTTTGGGTCGATGAAGCCTATGTACAATACATGCCAAAAGGATCGCATGAACCCCTATCGAACCTTGTACCAAAGTACAATAACTTGTATGTCTCTCGCACTTTCTCTTTTGCATATGGCTTGGCAGGTGCACGGATTGGGTATTTGCTTGGTCCCTCCTCTGACATTGATGCATTCAAGGGACAAGTGACCGATTATCGATTGGGCACGCTTCAAGAAGCACTCGCCATTGCCGCACTCACAGATACAGAACACATCACTGATCTGCATGAGATGACAGCGAGAGATCGAGACCAAGTCGGAGCTGTCTTGGAGTCCTTTGGTGTTGAAGTGGTTCCTTCACATACCCACTATCTGCTTGGCCGTTTCACAGACGAGAAGCGTACAGGAGAATGGTTGGCCAAACAACTGCTTGAGAAAGGCATCAAAATCAAACACTTTGTACCGGTGAGTGAAGAGCGCTACGACGAATACTTCCGCATCACACTTGGAGTTGGTTCTGAAAATGACTACCTGTGTGAGCAATTGAGCGAAATACTCAGTCAATAAGCCTGACATCTTGAATGGGGGTAAATCACAACTGCCTTCAATAAATTGCCCTTCATGACCGTCTTATGGGTTAAAATGAAATACCCTGGAAGGAGAAGACATGCGTTATTTACCGACAATTCCCCTGTTACTGGCAGGATGCGGTGGGTTTTCTGAACAAAAACTCGGGATTTACAATACCGCACCCAATGTATCAATTGTAACTCCAGTAGATGGAGCCAACTTTGATGAAGGAACCGTCATCGTATTTGAAGCCATTATTGGAGACGATTTTGACTCCTCTGAAACACTTCAAGCCTACTGGTCAAGTGATGTTGATGGTGAGTTTGAGGGCGGTACTCCCCCAGATCCATCGGGAACATTGCTTTACAGCACCGCAAATCTATCTCCTGGGCTTCATACCATTACCCTATTGGTCATTGACTCACAGCAGGAGAGCACCTTAGAGTCCATTGCGATAACAATCAACGAGCTCCCAGACGAACCAGAAATTGAAATTGTCCATCCCACCAACGGCGAAACCGGGACCGAAAATGAGCCTTACTCATTTGTCTCTGAGGTTTTTGATGCCATTGATGATCTCAACCTGCTTCAGGTCGTGGTGAATTCGGAAACCGATGGGGATATTTGCACTGTCAATGCCGACTCTGCTGGCATTGCATCTTGTGATGGCACATTGACGGTGGGCCAACATTTGTTGACTTTTACAGTTACCAACAGCACTGGTTATTCGTCAGCCGCCACAGCTTACTTTGATGTCATCGCCCTAGTTGAAATTGACAATGATGGAGATGGATACACCGAAAATCAGGGGGACTGCGACGACACAGATCCGACAACCAGTCCTTCAGGTACCGAAGTCGAAAATGGAATTGACGATGACTGCGATGGAGTCATAGACAACAATACCAATGCCTACGATGATGATGGTGACGGTTACTCAGAAAATGACGGTGACTGCGATGATGCAAACGCAGACATCTCCCCTGATGCTGTTGAGGTCTGCAACGATGGTATTGACAACGATTGTAATGGCAGCCAAAATGCGGAAAATGCAGAGGGTTGTAGCATCTATTATAGAGACGCAGACAATGACGGATTTGGGGATCCCAATGCGCCATATTGTGACTGCGGACCGGGTGGACCAGATGGGACATTCAATTCCAGCAACACATTGGACTGTTTTGATGGAAACGCCAACGCCAACCCCCAGCAAAGTGGTTTCTTTGCGACTCACAGAGGCGATGGTTCCTATGATTACAATTGCGACAACACCCAAGAGCAACTTTATCCGGTATCCGGTGAATGTGATGATTGGGGTTCTAATATTGGTGATTGCACCTTGGGCACAGCCGGATGGCATGGTGGTGTTCCTGCCTGTGGTGGCGTTGGCAATTTCTTAGTCGACAATGACAGCTGTTCAGCAGGCTGTGAGTTTCTAGGTGTTCCGTTTTGCTGTGTGGAAGCTGGTCCATCCTACCAATCCGGTACTGCTCAAAGTTGTCGATAAGGCCTCAAAAAGTAAAAGACCCCAATCCCAAACCACAAGATACCATCATTAGTCATGGACTGTGGTTGTCTTTGGTGGTGTTCGAATAACCAAGTTGCGAATCTCCGTCATGTCCTCCATGGCAAAACGGATCCCTTCTCGCCCAAGCCCAGAGTCTTTAACACCACCGTATGGCATGCTGTCTACACGAAAGGACGGGATGTCGCCTACGACAACACTTCCCACTTCGAGTTCATCCCATGCCTGCTGGATTTTATAGAAATCACGGGTAAAAACGCCTGCTTGAAGTCCATATTTTGTATCGTTCACCATTTCGAGTGCTTGATCCCAACGGGTGAAGCGCTCCAAGTAGGCCAACGGCCCAAAGGCTTCCTCTGATGCAAGCGTACACTGACGAGGCACATCTTCAAGCAAAGTGGCTTCAAAAAGGGCACCTCTTCTAAACCCACCACACAGGAGCTTTGCGCCAGCATCACAGGCTTCCTGCATCCAACTTTCGAGACGACGGGCCTCTTTTATTGATATCATGGGTCCAACAAAAGTATTTTCAGCTTTCGGATCCCCTGAAACAAGCTGTTTGGTCTGTGCAATCAGTTTGGCCTTAAAAGCTTCATAAATTGAGTCATGGACGATGATACGCTGTACCCCCACACAAGACTGACCAGACTGATAAAATGCACCAATGATAATTCGGTCTACCGCATCTGAAATGTTGGTATCTGCATCCACCACCACAGCCGCATTGCCACCAAGTTCGAGGACAATTTTCTTTTTGCCACACCGTGCTTTCATGTCCCACCCGACTTGCGGTGATCCGGTAAAAGACAGCAGCTTAAAACGTTCATCTGTAGTCAAAGGGGCCGCATCGTGCCGTGTACAGGGAAGAATAGAGAATGCGCCTTCTGGAAGATTGGTTTCGGCTAGAACCTCTCCAATGATTAATGCACCAAGCGGTGTGCGTGAGGAAGGTTTTAAGACAAATGGACAACCGACAGCAATCGCAGGAGCCACTTTGTGAGCCACAAGATTAAGGGGAAAATTAAACGGAGCAATAAATGAACAGGGACCGATCGGAACCGGTTTCCACATCCCTCGGATTCCCTCGGCGCGAGGAGAAATATCAAGGCTCTGCACTTCGCCTTTCAACCGAGTTGATTCTTCGGCAGCAATTCGAAAGGTATCGATAAGACGGCTGACCTCTCCTCTCGCATCTTTAATCGGCTTGCCGGCCTCAACACATAGGACATAAGCCAGTTCTTCAGCTCGTGCTTTGAATCTCTCTATGCAATGATTGAGTATGTTTTGACGAGCATAAGAAGGCATTGCAGCCATTGCTTTCGAAGCCTTTACCGTGGCCGAAATCGCTGTTTCGATGGCATCAGAGTCCGCAATGGCCACATGCGTGACAGTTTCGCCTGAGAATTTGTCCAAAACAGCCAAATCAGCGTTGGCGTATACTGGTGAATTGGCAAGGTAATAAGGATACTTCTTCTCGATCATGTACACTCCTTACAAATCACCATATAAAACCGATGATTGCCATTGGTATGGTAAAAATCCAACTTGCATCTCCCACCCAAAATACCGCAATGATCATCCACATTCCATACGGTTGAAGTCTGTCCAATATGTCTTGACCTGCTTCTGGAAGAAAGAAACGAAGCACTTTTGAGCCATCAAGAGGAGGGATCGGGACCAAGTTAAAGACACCATAGAGCATACTGGTGAGCGCTACAACAAAAAAACCCTTATGTGCAAACCACAGGAGCCGTGGCACAAGTTCAGCTGGAATCAAGTTTGGGTCCCCTGCTCCAGGAAGAACCCAATGCAATAGTAGGCATGCAACAACAACCACAAAGTTGGCCACAGGCCCAGCCACAGAAACCAACGCCATGTCCATACTTGGGGACTTAAAACGCCTTGGGTTGACGGGCACCCAAGCCATCCCCATTGGTATCCAGCCGGCCATAGCCGTAATAATAGGCAGACCAACAGCCATAAGGATTGAAATAATGTCTTTCCAGTTGACATGAGCAAGGGGATTGAAGGTTCGTTTCCCAAGTCGATA
>JAYYJC010000115.1:0-3993 GCA_036146655.1 Myxococcota bacterium
GAGCTTAAATATTGGTAATAATGATGTCGCTGAAAACTACATGCAAGTCTTTGTCCGCCGTGATTATACCGATGTAGACGGAGATGGAGTAGCCGCATGGGAAGATTGTAATGACAACGATCCCAACATCCATCCTTATGCTGGAGATGTTTACGGTGACGGAGTTGACTCCGATTGTGACGGTTTGGATTGCGAGGCCGCAAGTGATGGGAGTATTTATTTTGCGGCTTGCCCCCATGCCGTCAATCAAGCGGATGCGAGTTCGCTTTGTCAAGCCGCAAATTACGAACTTGCTTCAATACGGAGCCAAGCCGAGCAGGACTTTGCATTTTCTCTGATTGAGGACGCCGACGTGGTGTCAACGCATGCGTTGTGGATTGGATACACCTTGGTACAAAATTCCTGGGTTTGGCAAGACGGTCACTTGGGAAGCTATGAAAATTGGCACGCTGGTGGAGGGAGTAGCGGTTTTAATTGCGCTGTAATGAATGGAGAAACATTGGGTATCAGGGAAACCGGCCAATGGTCGGATGTGGACTGTGGTTGGTCCGTTGATTCAGGTGCAAGTTTGGATTTGGGCTTTCTGTGTCGCACCAATCAATGACATTTACCAATCCCAATACAAAACAACAGTCGATAACGAGTGCGTACGCCCACATCGGCTGGTGCCGTTCACGGGTGTGCGTAATACCCTGAAATTGTCACGGCGGGGCCGCCTGAGTAATTCGTGCAGGATAGGGTTTGTCCGGGCTCTACCTTGATGCCGGACTGAAGGCTGTGATCGTCACTTGAAAGCAGCACCACTTGTTGATCGACTTTCAGTTGACCCACACCGGAGTACATTAGGATGTCGGTGACGATGTAATCCATCGCTGTGCTGTTGGTTAATACCGTCACATTTGAGTTGTTGCATGTGAAGTAATGGCTTTCAATCGGGTTTTCGCCCAATGACACCGATGGTCCATTAAAAGCTTGGGCGGGGTGAACCCCTCGAAGCAGATACCCAGCCCCAAAGAGGATGGCGGCCACACCAAATAGATTTTTGTAAGTTGTCATGTTTCGTTCTCCTTAATTTTATGGTTTCACCTTGAATTACCACGGTGGAAGGCATAAGGGTAAGTATCAAATTTGCTGCACGGTGACATCCATTTACCGCACAACCTGTGGCACCCAGTGAGGAAAAACAATGCTTCGTTCCATTTCAATTACATCACTTGTTCTCCTTTTCGCCTGCGACTCTGACAAGGGCGTCACCGCCTTCAACGCCAAGCCCGAGGCGAGCATCACCTCCCACAGCGATGGCGATTCGGTCCAAGAAGGGTACCTCATTGCCTTTCGAGGCTCTGCATCAGACCCCAATCACAGCTATGAGGAGTTGACCGCCACCTGGTATGTCGGTTCAGAAGTGCTTTGCGAAGCCACTGTACCAGAATCGGACGGCACCGTTCAGTGCGATGGAATACTGCTTCCTACCGATACCGAAGTTACGCTCGAAGTCAAAGACGACGGAAATGCCACTGGCAGCGCCAGTGTTAGCCTGACAGTCGAACCCACAGGCGCCCCCGAAAGCATTATCATTGCCCCTGAGACCAGCGGGATCTATTACAGCGACCAGCTGATTACATTTTCAGGGGTCCTCTCTGACGCCGAAGACAATGCCGAAACACTCACTGGATATTGGGAAAGCAATCTGGGTGGCACCTTGTCAGACATCGAAGTGACCCCCAACACGGACGGTGAAATTGAGGGATTTGGCTATCTCACCGAAGGGGAGCACGCCATTCAACTTCATGTGGAAGACTCCACAGGAAAAACCGGTTCATCAAGTGTAATCATCGATGTGGGACCGCCAAATTCTGCCCCGCTGTGTGAGATTATCGATCCTGTGACGGGTTCTGCTGGACCGGAAGGAGAAGTGGTGACATTCATGGCCACCGCATCGGATGTGGATGTGCCGTCAGATTGGCTCAGTGTCAACTGGTCTTCAGACAAAGACGGTGAACTTGGCAGCAGCACCCCAAACAGCAGTGGAGAAGTCAGTTTTCCCTATGACGGCCTCAGCGTAAACACCCATGTCATCTCCATGGTCGTCACCGACGAACTCGGCGAAACATGTACCGCAGATGTCATTTACACAGTGGGAACCCCGCCAAGCCTCACCGTTATTTCCCCCATTCAAAATGAGGTCTATGCAGAAGGCAATCCCATTACCTTTGAAGCCACAGCCTCAGATAGCGAAGATCAGCCCACCGCCATCGAAATGTCGTGGGATGTCGACGGCACGGTGATTTCCACCATCGGTCCAGATTCTACGGGAACGGCCCGTTTTGATGACAGCAGCCTTGCGTCTGGTGGCCACACCCTCACGGTCACCGCAACAGACACGGATGGACTTTATGCCGTGGATGTCATCTCATTCTCGATCAATGGGGTCCCAAGCGCACCAACGGTCAGCATCACCCCTGTTCCCACCTACACCAACAGCACGCTGACAGCCAACGCATCGGACTCGATCGACCCCGAAGGGGCTGCAGTCAACTATGGTTTTGAATGGCTTCAAAATGGTCAAGCCACCACTTACAACACAGCCACTGTTCCGGACAGTGCCACCACCAAAAACGAAACCTGGACGGTTCGGGTCACACCAAACGATGGCATTTCAGATGGCCCATTTACCGAAACCAGTGTGGTGATCCTTAATACGGCACCCACCATCACCAATGTGGGCATCAGTCCAAGCAGTCCAAGCAACACGGACACCCTCACCTGCAATTACACCATTACAGACCCCGACGAGAGCCCCAACACAACAGTGGTGTGGACCAACAATACCACAGGGGCAACACTCGGAAACAGCGATTCACTCGTCCTCACAACGGCCACCGCCAGTGTATCCGACAGCATCACCTGCAGTGTGACCACCACAGACTCAGACGGGGCCAATGACTCAGGAAGTGCATCGACCGTGATCATCAACAGGCTGCCAGTGGTAAACAGCGTCACCATCAGTCCGAGTTCTGCAAGCAATGTGGACACCCTCACCTGTTCCGTCGATGCCACCGATGCAGATGGTGACAGCCTCACCACAAGCTATGCGTGGACCAATGTCACCACTGGGGCAGCACTCGGCGCCACAGACACCTTGGTGCTTGACTCAAGCATTGCCACACCAACCGACGAAATCCAATGTGCCGTCTCCATCGACGACGGCAACACCGGCACAGACAGTGGGTCAGACTCCATCATCATCAACAACACCACGCCAACAGTGAGCAATGTCAGCATCTCTCCGAGCACAGCACTCACTGATTCAGTTCTAAGTTGCAGTGGTACGGCAACGGATGCCGATGAAGACTCACTGACCATCACCTATGAATGGCGCAATGGCTCGAATATTCTTGGCAACAGCGACACACTATCCCTGAATAACACCCTGGCATCGCCCTCAGACAGCATCACCTGTATCATCACGGCCAGCGATCCCCACGGTGCGTCGGCATCGGACAGCGACAGTGTGGTTGTCGATAACATTGACCCCACAGTCGACAGTGTCAGCATCAGCCCGAGCACTGCGGTTCACGGTGACACCCTCACCTGTCTCGCCTCCGCCTCAGATGCCGATGGGGGCAGCCCCACATTGTCCTATGTGTGGACGATTAATGGCAGCACCGAGTCCACCACTGATACCCTTGTCCTTTCCAATGCCATTGATGGCGATGCAGTGGTCTGTTCGGTCACAGCCACAGACGCAGATGGTGGAACCGACACCGGTTCTGACAGTCTCACGGTCGACAACACCGCACCAGCAACCGACACTGTCAGCCTCAGTCCAGTCAGTGTGACCAGTCAAACCCCAACCGTCACCTGCACCGCCACTGGAAGTGATGTGGACAATGACCCACTGACCTATGTCTACGAATGGCTCATTGACACTCAAGTCCAATCTGAAACCTCAAACATGCTCAATGGTCCTTTTGCCGTCGACAGTGTCTT
>JAYYJC010000116.1:0-10000 GCA_036146655.1 Myxococcota bacterium
CCAGTCCACCAGAACGCACAAATTGTATGACCTCAGAAAGATGATGGCCACCAAAATGGTGATTGGGATCTGCAAGATCATCTGTTCCTTCACCCTGCCACATGTCACACCAGTCATTTCGAGGAGCCACGATTATCCACCCCTTTTGGGCGAGTAGGGCAGCGGCCATATTTTCAGAGGTGACGACTCGCTTTGCAGCAGGTATGACTGTATCGGCCTGACATCCTCTTGGTGTCTCATCGATGTCTAATCCAAACGCAGAGCCATGAAACCACCACATAATGGGCGCTTGTAAAGGCAGCGGGTCTGGACGGAGTGTGTAAAATGTGGGTTGTTCTTCTTCAAAAAGGGACTCATATTCCTCTTGGTGTTCCGTTGTTAGCCGCCATGTGTCCATGACATACTCTGTGTGAACCACAGAAGAGAGCGTCTCTTTGAGCATGAAAAGTGGTAAGTCAGAGCTGGCTGTATCGACCACAGCCGTTTCAATAGTGGACTGATTATTCGAAAGGGGGGGCAATTGACATCCCAATAGATAGGCCATCATTGTTTCAGCCACCTTTCAAGGCCTTTATAGATGGATTCTTGTGAGGAGTCTACGGTAGATTGGATCAAAAATTTGTTGGCCATTCCGAGATCATCTGAACGGGTAAAGGTCACTCGATAAATGCCAGTTGTTTTTTCTGAAACCTGTGCAATGACCAATACTTCTTCACGGTAATAAACCGGTTGATAATCGGAATTGAATTCGGATTTTTTCAAGATGCTATGTGATACAATCGATTTGTCTCTTGTCAATGTGTTGACTGCCATGCAATAACGAGATGGCTTCAGCACTCCGTGCACGGCCTCAGTGCCAATGCAGGTTTCATGTCCATCATAACTGTATTGACCAAGTCTAGGCATGACATCTAGGCGATATTCAGATGACATAAAAGTTGAGAATACTTTGTCGACTGTTGAGTTTTGTATGCAATAGGCACTTTCAATCCTGAATACACTGTTCACAAATGTCTTTTCGATGCCTTGTGTTTGAAATGGAACACTGTCTGCAGTAAAGACTTTAAAGTAGGTTGAGTCCTTGCACTGCCCTGATAAAAACTTTGATTGAGCGCTCGATGCAAGAAAGCTAATCCGGCGACGAAGCCATGGGGTGATCTGCTGTGGAAATGGGTTTTCTAAGTTGTGGTAATGAGAAATACTTTGATGAATTCCAGCGGGGGTAGCTTGTTGCCTAAGCCATGCCTCTGTTGGGCTGGCTTGAGCGGCCATGAGGCTCATCAGAGTCATCATGAGCATCAATTAGTCGTCGGTGTAATTGAAAATCATAAAGTATTGTCGATCTATCATTTCGCTGGAAGATTTGAGTTCGAACCCAATCGGCTTTAACTGCGCAACAATCTGGTCTTGTGTTACTTGCCGACTACTGGCATAATTTTCTTTGTGTTCAAGGATGACCAATGTTCCATTGGGTTTAAGAGCCTTTTTGATGGAACGGTAAAATCGAGGGAGGTCTTCGGATACTTGAGAGCCAAATGGTTCATTGGGGTGTCTAAAAAAATGAACATCTACCAGAAGGGCGTGGTCAATACTATTTTCTGGCAAAAGAGTATCGAATGAACGAGACAATACGGTTTCAAGATTTGGAATTGGGTTTTCTGCAAGTCGAGTGTTGTTCAAATAATCGATGGCATTGGCATCAAAATCAACGGCATAAAGTTTTCCTTCTTCTCCTATCGCTGAGGCGATGTGATACAGCCAATACCCTGCGCCACATCCGATATCTGCAACATAGTCTCCCTCATCTATGCCTGCATGTTGTAGGACTTCAGTGGGCTTTTGCCAGGTGTCACGGCCCGGTTGAAGCATGGCTTCAAGCTGTTGGTCTGTCTGTACTCCAGGCTGTGGTTCATTTTCATCCCGCATTTGTCTACCTGGTGGGCTTATGGCCTTGGGTGCCATGCCGGAAACGGGTTGATTGGGGGGGATTTCTTCTGGATTCTTGTTGTTAGATGCAAGACTTTGCGTTGACGCATCAGAATTGTTGATAGCCTCTGGACTTGAAGAAGGGGTGGGCTCTTTACTTTGGCAGGCTATTGTTGAGATAAGGTACAGTATGAAGGCTGTTTTATACATTTTGAGCGCTCGTCATTGTCATTTGAAGGTGCTCTAGAATAGCATATTTTATGCTTTTTGCGCCCATTTCAAAATCTTTTCGGTCCTGCTCTGTGACGGTTTAAGTCGATTTAATTAGCAGAACGCATTACTGGCGGTAAGCATTGGAGGGGACCATGGCAGAAGAACGTCTACTGGACACCAAAGCAGCCATTCCATTGGTTGCCGGTGCGATGCTGGGAGTAGGAATATTTTTGGTTCCTGCTCAGATTGCTCCTCACATGCCTTCTGCCGCTGTCATGTATGGATTGTGGATTGCCATCGGGTTGTTTTGTTGGACTGGTGCGTTGTGCTATGCGGAACTGGGCGTTCGCTTTCCCCGCATCGGTGGAGATGTTGTCTATATTAGAGAATTGTATGGACATAAAGTGGCTTCGGTGCTTGGTTGGGTCATTTTCGCGGGTATTTTTACTGGATCCATCGCAGCATTGGCTGTTCCTCTTTGTCAATTTCAGCTCACCGCTTTGTTTCAAAATAGCGAACTCATCAACTGGAGTGCTGTGTATTTTGGCTTCGAATTCAAATCAATACTGGCCTGTTTTGTTGTGATTATACTGACAGTGATTAATATGCTGGGGCTTCGATTATCGACACTTGTCCAAGCGCTATTGACTTTCATACCAATGGCGATTTATGGGGTCATTGCATTGGCGACTCTATTGATGATGGAACCGGTTGAAGCCACTGGTTATGTTGGAACAAATACGCCCATTTCAATGGGCGGTATCGCCATTGCAATAAGTGGTTGCTACTTTGCATTTTCGGGTTGGAATCAAGCAGGGTATGTGGCAGGTGAGATGAGTAGGCCAAGTCAAACGCTCCCTCGTACGGTGACATATTCAGTATGGTCAATCATCATTCTTTATCTACTGCTTAATATGGCTTTTGTTCATCACTTGGGATTTGAATACCTCCAACAGGTTGGATTTGCGGAGGTTGGAACACTGACAGCCAAACGCATCGGTGGTGATGGATGGGGTTGGTGGATGAATCTTTTGATATTGTTGGGTTTGGTGGGGTCCTTAAATGGAACAATCCTTTGTGGTGCCCGTGTGGGCTGCTCAATGGCCAAAGAGGGCGGGCTGTATTCATGGTTTGCAAAATACTCCAATACCAATCAGCCTGTGAGAGTTCTTTTTTTTCAGGCCATAATCTCAATTGTTTACATTTTGACTGGCACTTTTGAACAACTGTTGGAATTGGTAAGTTTGGCCATGATTTTGGTTGCTGTGGTTACCGCCACAGGTGTATGGCATAAGGACAATCACCAACTGCCTATGTATAAAGTAAATCCAATTGCTCCCTATATTTTTGTGTTTGGAGGCGCTGTGATGAGCCTAATTATGATTTATCACACGATTTCCGATCAAAACTGGGCTGCTTTATTCGGAGGGATTGGAATCATATTTGCCTTGTTTCTGTCGAAGTTTTTTCCTGAAAAAGTCATTTAATGTCACGATCTTGTGTCGTGGTTTTTTGACACCGTATGACTATTTCTTGAAAATGGGCTTTTAAATTTGAATAAATTTGCTATATATATAGTGTATGGGCGTTGATTTGACGCTCTTATGTCGTATGTATCTTTTCCAACATTAATAATCAGGAGCGCACATGAGCCACAATCGTTTATCGCTTACCCTACTCGGTCTAGGGTCTATCGGTTTGTGGGGCTGTAGTGAAGAGCCCAATGTCGAGCAAGACCAGCAGGTTCAAGCCCAAAATCCGCAAGAAAATGCAGGTCGCATTCTTGCACATCTTCAATCCAGTGTTTCAAAGGATTTACCGACTTCGGTTAATGCTTCTGAAGCCGTTGTGAGCGAACTTAAACACACGGTTATTCAAGATTGGAAGGTAGCGTGGTTATCCACTGACGCCGAAGCATTCTCTCAACTCATCGTCGACAACAAACCCGTTAATGTTTGGTCTTCAAACTTGGCACAAGCGGTGCGTTCTGTTGACGGGGTTTCAGAATACACAACCAATGTATCTGGAACAGTTAGTGAGTTTCTTTCTACATACGCAAGTGTTGAACATGTGGCCATTGACATCCATGAGGCAACCGCTTCAGATGACAGTGCTACTCTTAAAGTCTTCGTCGATGTGAGAGGTCTATCAAACGGCTTACTCCGTCAAGACAGAGGATGGATGACGGTTAACTTTCTGCAAACCGACCAATCTTGGAAGATTGCGGGAATTGAACTTTCAGAACAAGAAACACTTACAGCGGAACAAACCACCTTTTCAGATGTAACTGAAAAGTCTGGTTTGGCATCGATTCCGCTATTTCCTCGCCTCGAAGCTTTGCGCCGTGGTGGGTATGCCATAACAGTTGGTGATTACGACAACGACAATGATGCTGACATTTATGTTGGTGGTTGGGGTGCATCTAACCTCTACGCCAATAACGGAGACGGAACGTTCACCGATGTGACTTCTCAATCCAACATTGGTTCAATTGACCGTGTAAAAGCTGCTGCCATGGCTGACCTTGACAACGATGGAGATAAGGAACTTATTCTTTCTCGTTTCATCGATGACAAGTCTGAAGACCTTTTGGTCTACAACAACGAGGGAGAAGGTCAGTTTGCATTAATTGATGGCGCCATAACCAAAGCCCTTCAATATGATCGTGCAATGCCACTCACCGTAGCTGATTTCAACAACGATGGCTTCAATGACATCTATGTTGGTTTCCCCGGTGCTCGTGACTTTACTTACCTTGATGCCAATCCCAATCCGTTGAACACCCAAGGGTTGTTCGTCAACAACGGTGATATGAAGTTCTCTGATGAAACATTGGCCTCCGGTCTTGATGTTCTTCCAGCAGAGCGCGTTGGATTGGCCGCTTACCCTCATGCCTCCGTTAAGGCTGACTTCGATGGCGATGGTCATGTCGACTTAATGGTGGCGGATGACCGTCGGGGTACTTCTCAAGTATTCCGCAACCTTGGCGATGGCTCCTTTGCAGAAGCTGCTACTCAATCTGGTCTTGACAACAAAGGCTGGGCAATGGGTGTTGCAGTTGGAGACTTCGACAATGACGGTCTTCCTGACGTCTACTATTCCAATATCGATTTCTTGGCAGCAAAGCGTGTCGACGCTGCTCTGAATGACGATGACATTCAAGTCTTTCATGGCAACCGCCTGTATCGTAACTTGGGTGATGGAACTTTCGAAGATGTCACTGATAAATCTGGTGTTGGTTGGGCTGGCGAAGCCGCAGCTGGTGCGGGATGGTTTGATTACGACAACGATGGTGACCTAGACCTTTATGTTCTCAACGGACTTTGGACTGGGCCTGGCGATCAAGAGTTATCGAGCCTCTTCAACCGCGCATATGCAGCTGAGTTGCTCATTGAGAAAACCGACATTGCTCGTGCAAAAGCACCGCTTGATGTCGATGCCATCTCACTTCGTAACCCTGGATTTAACAACATGATTATCCAAACCCTGACCCACTTTTCAGGGGACTTGGACAATCCCATCGCAGCGAGCCAAGCTGATGTACCATCTCTTTCCCTTGGTGGAAACCAGCGCAATGTGCTGTTCCGCAACAATGGTGACGGTACTTTCACTGAGCTCGGGTACATGGCTGGCATCGATACCATTGATGATGGTTACATGCCTGCATTTGCTGATGTTGACCAAGATGGCCGTCTTGACTTACTTGTCAGGAGCTGCGATCCTGGTACCTCTCAGTACCAGTACCCATCACTGCGACTGTATCAAAATCAGCATGCATCTAACAACAGCCTTCGTGTAACTTTGATTGGTGACGGCATTGCATCTAACAGAGATGCTGTTGGAGCCAAGGTAACGGTTCGCATTGGTGACCAAGTGATGGTTCGTGAAATCGATACTGTCATTGGAGCTGCACAGTCTGACATGTCTGCATTCTTTGGACTTGCCAGCGCTGACAAAGTGGACGAACTAACCATTCACTGGCCATCTGGCAAAACAGATGTCCATCGCAATGTTGTTCCTGGCGCTGTGTCTTTCGTAGAAGGATCCGCCGAAGCAGTGCTTGACTCAGGCCTGTAAAGAAAGCTGACCTGATACACAAAATGCTGGGCCTCTCACTTTTCCCCTTTCTGCTTTGGGGATGTGAGAGGCCCACTCCCATTTTTACAGCCGAGGTTGATGGTGTTATTTTTCATCAAATACCAGCAGATGACTATCTATTGGGCAGCCCTGAGGGAGAAGGGCAACAAGATGAATCACCCCAACTCAAAGTGGAAGCCAAATCTTTTTGGATAATGACCACTGAAGTGACCAATGCCCAATTTTCCGATTTTTTAAACTCATCAGAAGATTCAGTGGATGAGATTGGCCAATTTATTGGTATCAATGGGTATTGCGAACGCCCATCAGAAATCAAGTTCACGGGTAAAAGGTATCGGCCAAGTTATGGATATGAAGATCATCCAGTGATGACAGTGTCATTTCGTGGCGCTGAAATTTTTTGTCAAGCCATAAATGCACGATTGCCCACAGAGATGGAATGGGAAATCGCTGCTCGAGGCGGTTTGTTGGATGCAAAGTTTCCTTGGGGAGATGACCCCCCTGAAGGCAGGGCATTGTTTGGTCAGGAATGGGATTTGTTTCAACCCATTGCCCCAACACAGCCCGTTGGTCAGTATGCACCCAATGGCTACGGACTCTACGATATGGCAGGTTCAGTGTGGGAGTGGACCCAAACACTGTATTATAACTATGAGACGCAAGAAGCATCTGAAGATGCCCGTGTCAGAGCGGTTGTGAGAGGTGGTTCTTGGGGATCCCCAGAGGATGAGCTTAGAGTGGCTTTTCGACGGAACTATGAAATCAACATTCGCTCTAATTTTTCTGGTGGTTTGGGTTTCCGTTGTGTTCGGGATATTATTGTTCCATGATCTGGTTACTCTTTGCCTGTGGCTCCCTTGAAAGTGAACCGCTTTACAAAGCTGAGCAATACAGTACACACAATACTCAGATTTTGAGTACATCCGTCACAGGTGGCTTGGGTTGGAATTACCCACAAACATCCATTCTGCCATTGGAATTTCTTACCGAAGATGAATACATTGTCAAAGCTCGGGCATTGTTCACGAAGGGAAAGGATTTGGATTTGATTGAGTTGTTGGTACCCTATGTGACTCAAAATCCAGACCATTTTGTTGCACACTCAATGATTAGTGCATCATTCTTTCGTTTGAGAGACTTCGAACAATCTGCTCGGGCAGCACAGAGGGTGATTGAACTTCATCCATCGGGCTTGACCCATTTGAATTATGCCATTACCCTTCAATTTTTGGGGTATCCTGAGCGTGCACTTGAGCAGTATGAGACTGCTCTCGTTTACGACAAAAAAAGTTTTCTCGTTCTTCGAAACATGGCTTCCCTTCACTATGTACTTAAAAATCTACCCATGGCGGCTTACTATCTCAAGGAAATGATAAGGGCAGATCCGGATGACAGTTACCCATATGTGGCTCTTGGCCAAGTTTTAGTAGAGCAAAAGAAGTATGCTGAGGCAGAGCACATATATCGTTTTCGATTAAAAGAAGTTGCAATCATGAATGAGCAAGAAAAACGGGAAGCTGGGGGATTACTGCTTGACCTTCCCCTGGCGCTTGGCCGTGTGTGTTTGTTACAAGGAAAGGGCGATGCGGCAAAAAAATGGTTGAAGAAAACCATCGAACTTTCATCTGTTCAGGAAGGTTCTTGGACAAGTGAACACAATTATTCTCTTGAAGCCAAGCGGACTTTGGCGGGTATTGCCCTTGAAGAAGGACAGATTCTTAGGGCAATGGAATTGGTAACAGAGAGTAAAGAACAATTGGACACTCTTCTCAAGGAAAACCTTATTCCAAATGGAGAAGGCACCATTTTAAGACAACAACTGCTTGAAATGGAGCAAATGGTTATTGAAAAATCAGCAGAAGTGCCGCCCCAACAACCGCAACAATAGCGCCGATTATTCCCCGTAAAGCACTGGTCAAGACAAAATTTTATAGATGGTAAGGACGAAGAGAGGTGCGGTGGTATTTAAGTATTCCAAACTGATGGCTTCGATTGAAGGATTCAATGGCCTGTTTTACGGTGTGATGACGCCCATTTTGCTTCAGTAGTGTGTCACAAATGCCCTGAACGACATAGCTGACACGGTTGACCCCATCGTTGACCATCATTCTAGGCTTTCCAGCGCCAGTGTCGCCGAGTAATGTTGAGGGGTTCACCTTCATATGAAAACAAAACCAGGTCGTCCATGTTGATGTGTTTGTGAATCTAAACAATCAACCAATTCTTGATCATTGAACTGTAGAAATGCGTGATGTGCACGCTCTTTTCGTTCATTTGGAGTCAGTTCGTCTTCTTCTGCTTGAGGGGACCTTTTGAGTCACTTACATATCCTACGCCGATTTTGACACGACCTGAAAAAAGATAGCAATCATAGAGTATATCATTCCTGATTTTCTGTAGATTGCAGTGGCAATCAAACTGAAAAATGTGATAGGTTTGAGTTTAATTTGCAAAGTAATTTGAGGTTCCAACATGATATTAAGTTCACTATTTTGGGGATTCTTGATTAGTCCTGTCATGGCAGCGCCTCGAGATCTTGATGTTGCCATTGTTCTCGATGGGAATCAGGACCAATCGGCCGAACTGCTCAGCATTTATCAAAGTGCATTCACATCTGTAATTGACCCGTCAGAATATACCGTTCGGTTTTTAGATGGTGCAGTCTATGAGGGCGGTTACAGTTTAGATTCTCTTTCTGTTGCTTATCGCAAAGCTCAGACCAACGGTGATGCTGAGATTGTCTTGGTGCTTGGTCCACAGGGCGCCAAGGTGGCATCACAGAAGTTGGGGTCTCGCCCCACTTTACTGCCCAGAGTTTTCGACGCAGAACTTCAGCAAATTGGAAAGAACACCACAGAAAATCGGTCAAACATAAAAAATCTACATCTCCTCGATGCGCCCTATCAATTTCAAGATGATTTGGCATCTATGTCTGATGTTTTGAACTTTTCACATCTCGGCGTGATTGTGGATCAAGGTCTTGTGGATTCCATTGGTGTGGGAGAAATAGAAGCCTTTTTTAAATCGATTTCTTCTGGCGTTCGTCGAGTAACGGTTTTCCCTATTGGTGCAAAAGCAAAGGGTATTTTAGCAGATCTTAGCGCCATTCAAGATGGTGCTGAAGCCATCTACATTGCATCGGCTGAACAACTCAGCGTCGAAGAAAGGGCCAAATTGATAACAGGATTGAATCAGCTTAAAATTCCATCCATGACACGGCGAGGCCATCAGGATGTGGCGCTTGGGACCATTATTGGTAGAAGCTCGCATCAAATGGAGATGCTGCGCGCCCGTCAATCAGCCTTGGCTGCTCTGGCCATCATGAATGGTCAAAAGGCCGAACAACTTCCTGTACATTACTCCGTCAGCGGTCAAGTTCAAATTAACATGGCCACTGCAATTGCTTTGGGAATTTCACCACCATGGAGTGTCCTTTCTGAGGCCGAGGTGGTAGGCGTTGAACGATTAGAAGATGTTGGATTGAGTTTCACGAACGCCCTTCAAATGGCTTCAGAACATCCCTTAATCCTTGCAGCACAGGCTGGTTCAGACAGTGCTGCTGCCGAGTGGGTCGCTGCTCGTTCAGGGTATTTGCCCCAACTGCACGCGTTTGCCAATGGAACAACGGTTGATGCCGACAGAGCACAACGCTTGTTTCAGACTTTGCCACAGTATGATTTGGCTGCAGGTGGTCTTTTGACGCAGGACCTCCTTGATGTCTCAAAAATAGTGCGCATTAAAGCTAAAAAATCGGAAAGCTATG
>JAYYJC010000117.1:0-10000 GCA_036146655.1 Myxococcota bacterium
CTGCTGCCCAAGATCTTGAAGGTCTACAACGGGATTTAAGAGAAGACATTGCTCTCTCTTACTTGTCTTTGCTTCATGCGAGAGTGGTGGAACAGGCATATCGGGAACGTCTTGCTGAGATTCAAAACTTAAGGGATGTTGCGAGGCGCCGTGCCGACCAAGATGGACTTGCAAAAGCAGATGTGTCCTTTATGTCTGCACAAACCACACAGCTCAAACAGTCTCTATTAGAGGCGCAAGAAAGGTCACGTGCCCTTGAGGTTTTGTTTAATCAAGTGACGGGCCAAGCCATTAATCAAACGGTATCTCTTTCCGATCAAGACTTGCTCACCGCAGGCCTTTTTGAAGAAGAAGAACGGCTGTTGTCCTATATTACAGACCCCCGTACCTTACCGACATTCCTGTCTGCGATAAGAGCTTTTGGTGAGGATCGTTCTCCTGAGTTGGCTGCTGCGGATCATCGTTTAGATGCGCTTGCATATGAACGAAAGGCTGCCAAGGCTGCATTCTTTGCACCGACCATCTCCCTATACGGGAATCTTTCCTATCACTTTTTGCGAGATGATTATTCCCCAATGCAGGATATTCATAGTCACCGTGCAAATTACAACAGTCTGCTTGAAGTTCTACGGTCGAACTCTAACTTACAGGTTGGGGGACTTCCGTTGGATACAAACCTGTATTCCAGTCGGCAAATCCCATCCATTGACATGATGGATTGGGAGGCAGGCGTTCAGGTTAATTATCCACTGTTTAATGGATTGATGCGTAAGGCGAACCGAGATTTGACACAGGCCAATCTTGAAGCTGGCTTGAGTGGTTATGACAATCTCAAACAGGAAATAGATGCGTCTATCTCAGATGCATTTATCACATTAAACTCTGACTATCGGTCCTTGTTGCTTTCCAAAGATGCATTAGACTCCGTTAATGTTGGTTTTCAATCTTACACCTCTCAATATGAGCAGGGTCTCAGAACGATGCTTGAACTCAATTCGGCTTCGATGCTTGCTTTGGATGCGAACATGACCTACATCGATAATGTGTTCGCCTTTAGAAGTTCCTTCGTAGAAGCCTTGTCTTCTGTTTCAGCACTAGATTATTATGAAGACGAACGCACGCGCACAGCTCTCTTTGAAGCCCTCGGAGCAGCTTATTCCAGTAAAGGCTTTTTTGCGCCAGAGTAACAGCAACAAGGCCCTGTGATTTTTGTCTGATTTGGCTGCAAATACGACCCATCTTATTCATGGGTGAGATGTGCATCATTTTTAAACCAGATAATGGTTTGTGAAGCAGCTATTGTCGCTCTACATGCGGCCAAGAAATGGCAAACGAGTTATACTGGTCAACAAATTTATTATTGAACCAGATCACTTTTGCATCGGTGTTTGCTTGTGAGTAGCTCTTCTTGAGGTACCATTTGTGAACACTGAGCAGCACACCACTTACAAGGCGCACTAATGAAACTGCTGAACTCAACTATTGGTTTGAAAGCATTGATGGCCGCAACCGGAATCATTCTGATTGGGTTTGTTCTCATACACATGCTTGGTAACCTCCAAATCTTTCTACCCGATGCTGCGGATGGTGCCATCCCGATTGATGAATACGGTAAGCTTTTGAAAAGCAATGCGGGTGTGCTTTGGGGTGCTCGTCTCACACTCCTTGCAAGTATTGGTGCACACATCTATTCTGCAGTTGCTTTGACTCAGCGTTCACGAGCTGCTCGCCCCCAGAACTACGAAGCACGCAAGTGGATGGGGTCAACATATGCCGTTCGAACCATGCGATGGGGCGGTGTCATCCTTATTCTGTTTGTGGCTTACCACTTACTTCACTTTACGGTCGGACTCGAAAATGCAGCATTTAGCGCACACGAATACGGAAAGATCAAGGGTAATGTGGTGAGTGGATTTCAGAAGCCAGTCATCTCGATTTTCTACATCGTGGCACAGTGTGCACTGGGACTACATCTCACCCACGGTGTTTGGAGCTTATTCCGCACACTCGGTGTGTCTTCTCAAGCGTGGTCAGACCGTGCCAAAAAACTTGCCATCCTCATTGGGGTGGTCATTACGGTTGGAAATATCTCAATCCCAATCAGCATACTCCTCGGTCTGGTCAAATAAGGAGCGCATACAATGCCTATTGATTTAACATCTGGAATTCCCAACATTGACAAGAACGATACCGCATTGGGCATCGACTCAGCATGGGATCGCCACCGATTTAATATTCGTGTTGTCAACCCAGCCAACAAGCGTAAATACACGGTAATTGTTGTGGGTACAGGGCTTGCAGGCGCATCAGCGGCCGCAACGCTTGCTGAACTTGGCTACAATGTGGTCAACTTTTGCTTTCAAGATTCACCACGCCGTGCCCATTCGATTGCTGCTCAAGGTGGTATTAACGCCGCTAAGAATTACCAAAACGATGGCGACAGTGTATACCGCTTGTTCTACGATACTGTTAAAGGAGGGGACTTCCGCTCCCGTGAGGCCAATGTCTACCGGTTGTCTCAAGTCAGTGTAAATATTATCGACCAAGCCGTGGCTCAAGGGGTTCCCTTCGCCCGTGAATATGGTGGATTGCTCGCCAACCGTTCATTTGGTGGTGCACTTGTATCCCGTACATTTTACGCTCAAGGGCAGACGGGTCAACAGTTGTTGCTCGGTGCTTATCAAGCCCATGCTCGGATGGTTCAAGATGGAAAGATCAAAATGTTTCCGCGACATGAGATGCTCGATGTGGTCATGGTTGACGGCCAAGCCAAAGGGATTATTGCCCGAAATCTTGTAGATGGAAGCATCAAGTCATATGCCGCAGATGCAGTCGTCCTCGCCACAGGCGGTTATTCCAATGTCTTCTACCTCTCCACAAATGCGATGGGATGCAATGTCACTGCGACATGGAGAGCTGCGAAGAGAGGCGCACTTTTCGCTAATCCATGCTACACCCAGATACATCCCACATGTATTCCACAGTCTGGCGAGTATCAGTCTAAACTTACGCTGATGTCCGAATCACTTCGTAATGACGGTCGAGTATGGGTTCCTAAGGATCAAGACACGGCTAAAAAACTTCGGGAAAGACAGATCTCACCAACGGATGTGCCAGAAAGTCAGCGTGATTACTATCTTGAACGAATCTATCCGACATTTGGAAACCTCGTGCCCCGAGATGTGGCATCTAGAGCAGCCAAGCGGATGTGTGACGATGGGCTTGGAGTTGCTCCAACAGCAAATGGTGGCTCTGGTTCTGGTGTGTTCTTGGACTTCGCTGATGCCGTTGGTCGAATCGGTGAAGATGGTGTCCGTGCTCGCTATGGCAATTTATTTGAAATGTATGAACGCATTACTGGTGAATCACCCTACAAAGTGCCCATGCGAATTTACCCCGCACCGCATTACACGATGGGTGGTCTTTGGGTGGATTACAACCTACAGAGCAATCTGCCAGGGCTTTTTGTCATCGGAGAGGCAAACTTTTCTGACCATGGGGCGAACCGTCTGGGTGCATCTGCATTGATGCAAGGATTGGCTGATGGCTATTTTGTTCTTCCATACACCATTGGTCATTATCTTGCATCTGTCACAGGTGGTTTCGATGACACCAAGCATACTGCTTTTGGAGACGCTGAAAAATCTGTTGAAGCACGGTTAGACAAGCTTCTTTCTGTTAAAGGCAAAAAGTCTTGTGAAGCCTTTCACCGTGAACTTGGCTACTTAATGCTTGATAAAGTGGGCATGGCTCGTGACAAATCAGGATTAGAACATACGATCAATGAAATCCGTCGCATCCGAGATGAGTTTTGGGCTCCCGGACATGGCGTTAGCGTGCCAGGAAGTAGAGGTTCACTCAATCAATCACTTGAGCGAGCTGGCCGTGTGGCTGACTTCTTAGAGTTCGCAGAGGTCATGGCTTATGATGCACTCATGCGTGATGAGTCCTGTGGTGGTCATTTCAGAACTGAGCACCAAACTGAAGAAGGCGAAGCCCGCCGTGACGATGTGGACTATACCCATGTTTCGGCTTGGGAGTTTAAGGGAGTCAAAGATGCGCCCATTGAACACAAAGAATCTCTTCAATTTCAGTATGTCCCACCCTCTCAGCGGAGCTACAAATAATGAGTAAAAAATTAAATCTAACTCTAAAGGTTTGGCGTCAATCCGGCCCAAGCGACTCTGGTAAGTTTGTAACTTACGAGGCCAAAGACATCTCAGAAGACATGTCCTTCCTAGAAATGATGGATGTAGTGAATGAAAATCTTGAAGGCCAGGGAGAGGAACCAATTGCATTCGAACACGATTGCCGAGAAGGAATTTGTGGTTCATGTGGTTTTATGATTAATGGTCAGGCACATGGTCACAAACCTCGAACCACCACTTGCCAGCTTCACATGCGAGAATTCAAAGACGGAGAACAACTTGTCCTTGAACCCTTCAGAGCAAAAGCATTTCCTGTAATGAAAGACCTGATGGTTGACCGAAATGCATTTGACCGCATCATTCAATCTGGTGGTTATATTTCTGTTCGAACCGGTTCTGCGCCCGATGCGCATGCTACTCCAGTCCGTAAAGAAAATGCAGACGCAGCCTTCAGCGCAGCTGCATGTATTGGCTGTGGGGCGTGTGTTGCCACCTGTCCAAATGCCTCTGCAATGCTGTTTACAGGCGCCAAGGTGACCCACCTAGGAATGTTTCCTCAAGGTCAACCCGAACGATACGAGCGTGTCACCAATATGGTGAATACCATGGACTCAGAAGACTTTGGTCACTGTACCAATTATGGTGAATGTTCTTTGGCTTGTCCAAAAGGAATTAGCCTCGATGTCATCGCACAGATGAATCGGGACCACCTTCTTGCTCAAGTCAAGAACCCAAGCTAGTCACAAATCGAATCCTGTTCTTCAGAATCCTTGTTTTAAGGGCGTTATAAATGTGCTCAGGTTACTTGGGCGCATCTGGTTTTGAGTATTACTGCGTGTTCAAAAGGCGCTGCTCTGGAGCCAACGCTGCATTATAGATGTTATGAACTTCGGTTATGTGGCTTGAGATGTTATCAATGGTCCATTTTGAGGTGTCTATTGGTGGCAAAACCTCGATGTTCAAAGGACCAGAGGACAGTTTAATGTGGTGTGAATGCCATCGGTGATGACCGTTGTGAACCACGATGGGTACGATTGGAAAACCAGTTTGGATGGCCAGATGAGCAAAACCCTTTTTTAGGGGCAGTAGGCGACCATCTTTTGAGCGGGTTCCTTCAGGCCATATCCAAATGCTCAGGTTGTGTTTCCGGACAAGTTCAGCAATGGCTTTCATGGATGCAATGGCTCGCTCTTGATTGCTGCGATCGATGAGAAGGTGACCTGACAGTCGGTAGGCCCATCCAAAGAAAGGAACCCTCGCAATTTCTTTTTTAGCAACACCGCAACCACCCATGGGACACAGCCAAATGGCAATTAAGGGGTCAAGTCCAGTCGTGTGGTTTGATAAGTAGATTGCAGGTTTGTTGGCAGTTATTATTTTACGATTTTGGATATTTGCTCGTGAGCCCACAATCCAGATGACAACCGGACCAACAACCGTCCCATATATATTTCCCAATTTGATTCGCAGTACCCGTGATGGCAAACACAAAACTGCCAGCACAATGTAAATACAGCTTATGAATGACATGTAAGAGAATCCAATTGCAAAACGGATGTGTGACACCATCGGATTGCCATATTGAAATGAGTTTTGGTCTTTGCTTGCCATTAATTAATCTTACCACTGAACAGATTTATTCCGTCTTTAGATGATTCACTTTTACGAGACTATGACGAAGTGTGAAGAAATCGCAAGAGATGTGGGTTTGGCGTTTGGCTCAGGTGCATTTATAAGCTACAATCCTCATAACTTTATTCTCGAGTATCTTTATGCTGTTCTCAATCCTCTTCTCAATGGCCAAAGCAGACCCCCCACCTCCAATTGTCAATGGGCAACCCACAGGAAATTACGAAAGCGTTGGGATGTTTGCAGCGTGTTCTGGTCAATGGTGCTATGACTTTTGTTCTGGGACTCTTATTCACGCACGATGGGCCATTACTGCGGCACACTGTGTATCAAATATCAGCGGGTCTAACGGGAACTTCGTAGATGAATACGGTGATTCCGTCGATCTTTACTTTCTATTTGGCCGAAATTGGGACAACTACTTTGCATTTGGTGAAGTCAAGCGTTTCATTGCTCACCCAGGCTACAATGATGGAACACTTCAAAATGACATAGCTCTGGTCGAGTTTAATGATGCGATTACCAATGTTGATGTAATGCCAATAAATACGGACAGCATTACAAACTCTTGGTACGGGGATGAACTTCAAATGGTTGGATTTGGAATTACTTCTTCCAATGGCCAAGACTCTGGCGAAAAGCGAACTGCTGATATGCCTATTGTGGATTGGGACTCCTACTTTGTGTATTTAGATGACTCCAATGAACAGCAAAATATTTGTTCTGGTGACTCTGGAGGTGCAGCGTTGAAATCTCTCGGAGGGTCAAGTTTTGAACTGGTTGGTGTAAACAGTTTTACTTATGGTGAGTGCGAAAGTTGGTATGCTGGTGTGGCTCGGGTTGACCGTTATATTTCATGGATTGGAGATTATGTTGACTTTTCTTCACAGCCCTCTAGTGAACCCAGTCAGCCTTCCAGTGAGCCAGGTCAGCCCTCTAGTGAACCCTCGAGTCAACCTTCTGGTGAACCATCAAATCAACCTTCTGGTGAACCGTCTATTGAAGAAGACGGAATTAATCCATTGCACCCAAACAATTACGATGATGGCAATGTAAAACCAGCGGGCAACTGCAGCGTGGCACCACCAGTTGCTTTGGGTTGGTCAAGCATCGGTTTGGTCTTGTTTGGATTGTACCGTAGAGAATATAATACTTAGGGCGAAGTTATTGGTTGAAGGATTGGACAAGGTATGCTGTTGCCCTCTTCAATCGGCGCACCAGGCATATTGCAGCGGCAATCCCCACTAGATACCCGTAAGATCTCCTTTAGTAGACATCTTTGCCACGCTGGGTCTTTCATAAATGGCGTACACTCAAGTCGTTGTATGGTTTCAGGTTCATCTGCTGACGGAACACTTAACGAGGTTGTTTCGATGTCTGCATAACAATTGTCTTCGTCACGGTAAACAATTCCAAATCGGGAAGAGTGGACATTTAAGCTGCCAGTGGTTTCTTGGGTTGGAATGGTGAGTGCACCCTGTGCTAGCAAGGGGATCGGCTTTTCCTCAATGGGACGCTCGGTTTTGATTTCATTTTGTATGGATGGTGTCTGTGATTGACAGCCAATCGCTAATAGTGGCATTAAATGGAATAGCATTGTACCTAAAGACCAAGGTATATTGTGGTTTTTCGATGGGAGCGCTGTTGTCAAGGCCTTTGTGCTTCACTTAGTCGACAGAGGTTCCGAGTTGGGTTGGGGGTGTTAAAGTTCATGTTTATTTGCGAGTGCACGCATAACAGAACTTTTGTTGGCATACTCAAGTTCGGTCCCCACAGCGATGCCATGCGCAAGCCGAGTGACTGTTACCCCAAGGGGTTTGATCAGGGTGGCCAAATACATGGCGGTGGCATCTCCTTCAGTGTCTGGATCACATGCCACAAGTACCTCATTGACATTGTCTGGTTGCAGACGCTTCAACAGTTCTCGAATTCTCAGTTGGTCCGGACCGACACCCTGTAAGGGGGACAATGCGCCATCCAGAACATGGTATGTCCCGTTAAACTCTCCTGTGGTCTCAATTGTGTCAATGTCCTGAGGGCGTTCTACCACACAGATGATCTCGGCGCTGCGTTTCGGCGATGAACAAATTCGACACAGTTCTGTTGAGCATATTGTAAAGCATTTTGCACATCTCCTCACCGTCGTTGGGAGTTCGCAGAGTGCTGTGCCTATGGCGACAGCTGTTTCGGGCTCCTGACGAAGCAGCCAATAAATCATCCGCGATGCCGTTCGCTCTCCAATTCCAGGAAACCGTGAGAGCTGCGAAACAGCTTTATCGAGTGCATTGGTCGTCATTGAGTCTCCTCATCGAAAATAAAAGTGGCAAACTTGACATTGAGCGCATTGCTCAATTGAGCATATAACCGGCTATTTTTAATATTTTGGCTCTGAACGTTGCGTCGGTATTCTAAAATTCGCCTATGTTGCTGAGAGTATGACTCATGTTGGGTAGAAGGGTCCTTTATGGTGAGAAAGGTCTGACTTTCAAAATGTTGTTGGACAGCCTCCAATAATACCGTCTCGTGTTTTGTGGCGTTGGCTTGGCTGTAATTAAAGTCACTGTTGAAGGCGAAGGTGAGTTTTCCATCTTTATTTTTGAAAGGGGCGGAATGTTTAGCCCATATGGTTAGACCTTCACCGCTTTTCATCAAGTGGTCATGAAATGCTATCAGTATGGGATTCTGATAATCTGGCGCCTTGTCGTTACTGATCGCACTGGGCTTACCGCTGGATAATGTTTCCGTCGCATTCTTTGAATCATGCGTTGTTGGAATATTTGTTGCTTTTAAAGAAGCTGAGTTTGAAACGGTTTCTGGGACCGTGTTGTGTGTTGGTGTTTGTAAGTCTTTATTAGGTGGTTTTTGTGCATTTAATGCGGTCTGTGAATTGGTGTCGCTTTCTTTGGGACTTAGCTCGGAACGATGAGAATTCGCTTCTGTATTAGTGGGATGTGTCAGGCCGATTGCTCGATCAGGTTCATCGTCGTCAGGTTTAATTGTCTTTGTCTGCGGTTGCATGTCTTTGCTTGTACGGCGTGGAGCCCTTGGTGCACCACCTGTCGCCTCAAGAACCCTGAGACGGCTGACAAGCTGATCAATGGGTTTGGCTGACCGAATGCTCACCAGTTTCGCAACCGCCATTTCCATGGATAATTTTGGCCTAGGAGACCGCGCAATTTGCTCGTGCGCTTCAAGCATGACTTGAAAAGAGCGCACAAACACATCTGGTGCTGTGTCTTTTGACAATTCAATGAAATGGGCACGCTCTTCATGCGGAATATCCAAAAAGCGATGAGATTTTGGAGAGAGCACGACCATGGTTGCATTGCGCAATAGCTCCAACAGTTCTGAGGAGAACTCTGATAAATCATAGCCACTGTTGTAGACTTGATCGATGGCTTCGAGACAAAGATCAGGATCGTGGGAAATGATTCCTTTAAACATCTGGTAAATAAAGTTTCTATCAACAAGTCCAAGCGCTGCTGTGACTTGCTCATGTGTAATATTTTGACCACTAAAGCTGATGACCTGATCAAGGAGACTTTGTGAGTCACGCATGGAGCCTTCTCCGGCTCTGGCAACCAGAAATAACGAGCTGTCATCAATTTGAATGGACTCAGCATCACATATTTTTCTCAGTTGAGAAATGACTGTTTTGGGAGGGATTCGCTTGAACTCAAAACGCTGAACCCTCGACATGATTGTATCGGGAATTTTATGTGGTTCAGTAGTGGCAAATACAAACATGACATGAGCAGGGGGCTCCTCAAGTGTTTTAAGAAGTGCATTGAAAGCTCCTTTGGAGAGCATATGAACTTCGTCAATGATGTAGACTTTTTTACTGCCCTGAGCAGGCATGTATTGTACTGATTCTCTCAGTTCTCGGATGTCTTCTACGGAGTTGTTTGACGCCCCATCAATTTCAATGACAATTGAAGAAGAGCCCGCCAAGATGGATTGGCAGACTGTACAGTTGTCGCACGGATCTGTCGTGGGAGCACGCTCACAGTTTAGCGCCCTAGCCAGAGCTCTCGCTGCTGTTGTTTTCCCGACACCCCGAGGACCGCTGAATAAGTATGCGTGGTGTACACGGTTGAGTGTGATGGCATTTTCGAGGGTTTGTGTGACATGGCTTTGGCCAGCAATTTCTGAAAAGCGCTGTGGGCGCCATTTCCGTGCGATAGCAATATAGCTCATTGTCTACTTCCTTTATTGGCGTACAG
>JAYYJC010000118.1:0-11376 GCA_036146655.1 Myxococcota bacterium
TGATTTTCAACCGTCTTTTTTGTGAAACATATGGTATTGTTTCACAAAGGAGAGTTTATGCTGCTTTGGTTTTTTGCCTTGATGTCATGTGCATCCACAAGCGATACCGGCGATGTGCTCTGTCCGACAATGGATGAAGACAACTGTATGACAGAAGAACTGCTCGAGCAGTGTCTTGCCGTTACCGAAACTTGCGATGGGGAAGTCATTCGGCTCGAGAGTTGTCCCTATGCTGGATTTGAGTGTTCAGAATAGCCTTTGACTGGGCGAATTCATGATGTCGAATGGATTTGAACGCCGCTGGCAATCCGAGTTTGAGCAGCGTGCTCTGCGGTCCATCATTCCCCCACGGGCCGCAGGAAATTTGAAGAGTCCCGAAGATGTGCACCATTATGGGGCGTACATGGCGGATTTTGAAGCCAAGCACGCCGTGTATTGGAAGTGGGTCTTGATGTGGATGGCGTATCCGGTTCTGGTGGTACCACTGATTGCCGTTCAAACTTATGCCAATTTGAGACAGGAAAATCCATTTTTACGGTCTCTGTTTTTATCCGGTCAAGCGCTTTGTCTGATGGGAGCGTTGTATATTGGGGCGCTCATTGGCATGCACACCCATTGGGTTCCCGTTCTGTCTCAATTCATTGCGGCTGAAGATCATCTAACGGCATTTTCAGAAGCATGGTGTCATCTCAATGTTCTCATTCTCGTGGCACTTGTGCTGGCTGTGACTTTGGAACGAAAACGAACGGGAAGCGTATGGGGGCCATTGCTAAAGTCGCTCGTTTTTATTGCCCTTTATCTATTGGGCTACCACTTGATGCCGATTCAAAACTTTGGATCTGAGGGGGCACTGGTTTATGCATGGTTTTTTAGTTTTTGGGCGTTTGCCTGGGTTGGGCGACATCGGTTTTGGACTTTTCCAACAGGTCAACTCAGCGAGGGCGTTTGACCGCTGCTCAAGACTTTATCGAAGAGATGCGCACTGAGTGTCTTTTGTTCCGTCTCAAGGAGTTGTTGGGCGTAGTGGTTGAGGTGCCCATGCATTGCGGGCATCCATGGGGCAGTGTGTACGGCATCGGTCCACGAAAGGTTAGAGAGGTGTTTGTCTCTGTACTGGTGCACCCAGCGCATGGTTCGAAAGGCGTCAAAGAACTCATGTCGCCGCTGTATCATTCTGGCAGGAGAGGTGGCTTGGGCAATCACTTTGTTCAGGCGGCCAAAGCCATCGTATTCTGGAAAGATCTGTTGCAAGCCCTCGACCAACTTAGAGTCGGAGGCGGTGTTGAGGACCATCAGCCATTCTCTAAGTTTCGAAAAGATGTCGGGATGATAGAGCGTGAGTGCACAATTGGCTTCGGCGATGTCTGCGCTCCCTTTGCCTGTCCCGAATGGCACACGGTCACTGGGGCGGTCGATTAGCATCACTGGGGCTTTGGCTGGAACCGCAAACCGACTGATTTTGCGGGCCTTGTTCAGCCAGTAAAAATCTTCCCCAGCCATGCGATCTGGGAAGCCTCGTGTGGTCAGGTAGGTGTTTCCGTGAAAAGCGATGGACGATCCAATGGTGGGGTAGGCATAGGGCGAGTTCGCCCAGTGAAGGGCCAGAGTGTAGTATCTCAGTGAGAGCTCATAGAGCTGCAGTGCCTCGCTGGCTTGAATGTGGGTGTAGGGGAGGGGGAAGACATCAGCGTGTGTCAGAAATGAGTCGAGGTAATCGTCTGCAAATCGAGCATCGGCATCCGTACTCCAAAAAATGGGGTATTCGATCAGGCCATTTTGCCATTCGTCGACGAGGGCAGATGCCCCGATGTGCCGTGCACGGCCCACCCCCTGTTTGGGACCAAGTTCAAAGCCTTCGGATTGGTGGTCAATTACCAAGATCTCGAGATCGTCTGTGTGGATTCGATAACGGTTTGGCCCTTCCATTTGATGGGGGTACTCGAGGAGTTTTTCGATGCTGTGTCTGTTTGCGGCTTTGACCGAATCGCCAGCGTTGCGTCTTTGATTAATGACCACCACCAAGAGCGTGGTGTATGGCAGCCGTGCAAGGGATTCGATTGCGCCAGGCAACAGCTCTGCTTCATCGCAGGCCGGTATGAAGACGCCTCTTTGAACCATTAGTGAAGTGAAGGGCGCAGTTCGAGCTTACTTACGATGTCGGCTTCAGCATCGAGCAGTTCGTTGATCCGTGGTCGCCAAACCTCTTCGGTGTAGTACAGTCGGACCAAGTGGTGAAAGGCGGCATGATGCCGGGCTTCAGACTTCACCAATTCAGTGTAAAATTCTTTGAGTTCAGGGTCGTCCACGGCATTGGCGATCATTTGAAAACGCTCGCAACCACGCCCCTCGATAATTCCAAACAAGAGCAGTCGATCCAAGAGTCTTTCTTCGGAGGGGCCGCGCACCAACTTGAGGAGTGCATTGACATAGGGATCTTTGATGTCCGCACCCAGTTTGAGATCACGGGCGTGCACCAGTGCCATGACTTGGGCAAAGTGCTCTAGTTCTTCTTGGGCCACTTTGGTCATGGACTCCACGATGGGCTTTCGATCGGGGTAACGCACCACAAAGGACATCGCCGTTGCAGACGCTTTTCGTTCACATGCGGCATGATCGATTAAAAAAGCGGGCACATCGCTGAGGGCGGCCGCAAGCCATTCGGTTGAGCTGTCAGAGCGAAGTTGAAACATATTTTCTCCGAGATAGGACCGTCATTTAGCCCAAAATGGGCCTGGTGGCAAGGCGCATTGGGGTTGATCTGGACCCTCAAAGATTGGATTTTAAGCCCGAGGCCATCGTCTTAGGCTATGATGTCAATGAGGGGGAACAATGGAGCTGATCAGCTATTTTGTACCGGTCTTTCTGCTCTGCATTGTGGTGGAGTGGTGGTGGTCGCATCGCAATGAGAAGGGGTTTTACCGACTGGTAGACACCCTTGCTGATCTCTCAACGGGCATCCTGAATCAGGTGATGACAGTCTTGTTTGGGGCGGTCGCCATCGGTCTGTATGTGCTGCTTTACGATGTGGGGCACATTTGGACTTTCGAAACCATCCCGTGGTGGCTCTGGGGGATTGGTCTTTTGGCAGCCGACTTGTCGTATTATTGGTTTCACCGAGTGTCCCATGAACGAAATTTCATGTGGTTGATGCATGTACCTCACCATCAATCAGAGGAGTACAACTATTCCGTGGCACTCCGACAGGGAATTGCGGAGTTCTTGGGGTCGATGTGGTTTCATTTGCCGTGGGCTTTGGTTGGGCTTCCGCCTATTTGGTACTTTCAATGCGTGGCCATCAACACCATTTTTCAGTTTTTTGTGCACACACGGGGCATCGATAAAATGGGACCCATCGAAGGAATCATCAACACGCCGGCCACCCATCGAGTTCACCATGCCTGTGACCCCCATTACCTCGACAAAAATTATGCCGGGATGTTTACCTTTTACGACCGCCTTTTTGGCACCTATGTGCCTGAAACCACGCCACCCACTTTTGGCACTGTCATGCCTTTGGCGTCTTGGAATCCCTTGTGGGCCAATGGGGAACTGATTCACAAAATCAATGTGCAGTCCAAAGGCAAAGGACTTTGGGCTTGGGTGCGACTGTGGTTGTCTTCGCCAGCCGATCTGGTCGATGGGCCTTTTCCAGAGGTGTCTGGCCGAGACAAGTACGACGCCAGACCTCAACACAACCGATACGGCTACATCTTCTTCTTATTTGTCAATGCGTCTGTGGGCTTGAATGTCATGCTCTTTGCGCCAGAGCTGTTTTCGGCGCTGCAGATGTGGCTGATTGGGGCTTTTGTGCTGTGGTCTACGCTGAACATTGGCGCCTATTCTGAACAGAAACCGTGGTCTTCCAAATCGGAGGGTGGCCGCATGCTGTATGGCGTGGCCTTGGTGTCCGTGTTGATGTTGACCGTCTAGTGCAAATCGGATGCCGAGATGATTAAATTTCGGTCTCTCACCACAGTCTTATGTGGGGCTGTGACAATGGTCTCAATGCGAGATACATGGCTATTCACAAAGGAATGCACATGATCACGGTTCAAGTTTTGTATTTTGCGGTGCTTCGGGAAGAACGGGGGCAAGACCAAGAGACCCTGTCATTCGATGGCAGTTTGACGGTGTCCGAATTGTTCGAACACATCTTTGGGCGGCCACCTGAAGGTTTTCGCTTTGCTCAAAATCAAAGCTATGTGTCCGCCGAATCAGTGGTTCAAGACGGTGACGAAATTGCTTTTTTACCACCCCTTGGCGGTGGATAAGGGCTGTGTGATTTGCATTTGACGGGCATGTGTGCATGAAGTCAGCGACGGCATGAAGCCAAGACCTCCAAAAAGCATGTGAATTGACTTTAGAAAATTAAATCTTCGGGGAAGTCAGTTGTCCAAGCCATACCACTGAACGACTCATCGATGTTTAAAAGTGAGGCCCTTACCCCAATGAGACCGAAGGTGTTATGAAAATGAGAGAGGACCCCATGGTATTCATCACCCACGACCCGATCGATTACACCGCCCTCCGGCAGCAGGTTCAACGGCCTGGCGCCGGCGCCATTTTGATTTTTGAAGGCACCACACGGGACAATTTCGAAGAGAAGTCGGTCTCTGAGCTTCGCTACGAGGCCTACGAGGCCATGGCCGTCTCCGAGATGGAGGCCCTGCGCAATCGAATACAAGCTGACCATCCCGAGACTCGGGTGGCGATGGCCCATCGGCTTGGCGTGGTTGGGGTGTGCGAAACCTCGGTGGTCACCGTGGTTTCTGCCCCGCATCGAGATGAAGCCTATGTGGTTTCACGGCGTGTGATTGACGACCTCAAGCAGCTGATTCCGATTTGGAAGAAAGAGATTTATGAGGATGGCAGTGCGTGGAAGGCCAACGCCGGACAATGATTACCCGACCACACGGAGTGTGCAGTCTTGGATTGATTGGGCTGCTGAGTGCGTGCCAATCGAGTGCGGAAAAGCCGCTTCGGGTCTTTGCAGCCTCGTCGTTGACCGATGTCATGGCCGAATTGGCCCTTGTTTTTGAAGTTCAACATCCCGAACACCAAGTGGTGCTCAGCACGGGCGGCAGCCACATTCTTCGGTTTCAAATTGAGAACGGCGCCGAGGCTCAGATCTTTGCCTCTGCCAGCCCTGAAGATGTCATGACCCTGGTGGATGCCGGTCATTGTCAGTCTTCGGCCCCTTTTGCCGGCGGAACCCTCTCGATCTACCATGGGTCTGAGGCAGTGCTCAATGATCTGTCTGAGCTCAGTCACCTCTCTCGCTGGATTGTGGGCAGTCCAGAATCTCCCATCGGGCGGTACACCCGCCAGTTTCTTGACAAGTTGGACCCATCGTTGGCCACGCACATCCAAGACCATGTGGTCTCTGTAGAGCAGAATGTCCGGCTCATCCGCTCAAAGATTGACCTTGGGGCGGCAGATGCGGGCATTGTCTATACCAGCGACATTGTGAACCGACCCGACAGTCAGCAGGTGGCCATTCCAGCAGACCTTCAGCCAGACATTCGCTATGTCATGGCCCAGTGTGGGGCGGACCCTTCCGCAGCGGATTTTCAGCGCTTTGTCACCACAGAGGGGCAGGCCATTCTCACCCAACAGCGGTTTGTCCAATGAGGGTCAGTCCAACGGCCTTCGGGGGCCTGACGGCGCTGTACTTGGGGCTGGTGCTCTTGCCCTTTGTGGCGATGGCCGTGGGACTCAGTCCAGCACACTTCGGTCTGGCCCTTGAGGACTCAGGGACGGTGTCGGCCCTGTGGCTGAGCCTGTGGACTTCGCTTTTGAGTTTGCTGGTGATTGTTGGGGTGGGCACCCCTGTGGCGTGGTGGCTTCGAACACACAAAGGGCCCAAGGCACAGTTTGCATCGACTTTGCTTCAGCTGCCCATTGTGATTCCACCGGCGGTGATTGGAGTAGCCCTGCTCAGTACCCTCGGTCCCAACGGGGAACTGGGCGGAATGCTTGACGCCATTGGGATTCAGGTGCCGTTTTCACCGCTGGCGGTCATCTTGGCGCAGGTCTTGGTGGCGTCTCCATTTTACATTCAGGCGGCGACCAATGCTTTTCGTGCCATTCAGCCCGAACAGATTGAGGTGGCGGTGTCTTTTGGGGCCAGTCCTGTTCAAATACTTCGCTTTGTGGCCTTGCCGATTGCCTTGCCGGGACTCTTGGCGGGGGGAATGTTGGCCTGGGCGAGAGCTCTGGGAGAGTTCGGGGCCACCTTGCTCTTTGCGGGAAATCTGCCCGGGCAAAGTCAAACTTTACCGCTGTTGATTTACTCGGTGCTGGAACGAGACCTGTCGGTGGCGGCTGCGCTCTCGCTGATTTGGGCACTCTTTGGTGTGGGCTTGCTTTTGGTGGCACCTGCGGTGCTGCGTGGGTCGACGCCTACGGAGTAGGGGTGAGCTGACTCTGGAGGAGGCGCCAAGGCAGGGCCACACAGCTTTCCCGTGAAGGAGCGGTGTGAAGCTGATGAAAGTGAGCTTCGAGGTCTTGAATCGCAAGCGGTGCTCGGTCTGAAGTGGTGAGTGTGGCGATTCCCTCGATGTGCGACTGAGCATGAGTGAGGGCGTCTGTCAAGGGGGTGCCCGCCACCCGTTCACACATCAAATGCGCACTGGCTTGGCACAAGATGCAGCCCCGCGTGCGATGGCGAATTTGTTCAATCCGGTTTGATTCAATCCGGATGTCCAAATCGATTCGATCACCACACAAGGGATTGCTCAACCGACCACTGTGGGTGGCCCCTTGGACTCTGCCCACATGGCTTTGGTCTTTGGCGAAGGCAATCAGCTGGGGTGAATACAAGGACATATTTTAGCCGTGAAAAAGCTGGTGAACAAAGCGAAGCCGGTCGATGAGCACATCGCATTCGGCCGTGGTGTTTAAAAATGAGAGCGAGACTCGGGTGGCGGCGTCGAGACTGCGATTTTGATACAGCAGGCTCGCACAGTGCTGACCCGTTCGAGTGGCGATTCCAACCTCATCCAAGAGGGTGCCGACATCGTGTGCGTGGATTCCGTCGAGCACAAAAGAGAAAAGCGGAAGGTCCGGAGACGGTTCGAGGAGGGTGAGCCCCTCAACCGCCCCAAGCCCTGACCGAAGGTGAGCCTTGAGCACCGCCTCGGTGTGGTCAATCCAATCCCAACCCAAGTCGCACAACCAATCGAGTGTGGCTTGGAATCCGAGAATGCCAGGGACATTCGGCGTGCCAGCCTCAAAGCGATGCGGGATTTCTCGAAGCACGGGGGTGTGCCCGGACCATTCCTGAAAAGCCCCGCCACCCAGCTTCCACGGCTGCAGTGTGTCCAGCCAATTTGGGGTGACCCAGAGGGCACCGACACCCATGGGTCCAAAGACCTTGTGGGCACCAAAGACAAAGGCATCGACCTCTAAGTCTGCGACATCCACGGGTCGATGTGCCACCACCTGTGCGCCGTCCACAATGAGCTTTGCGCCATGGCGATGCACCAGCTGTGCAATGGCCTTGATGGGATGTACCACGCCCAGCACATTGGACGCCATCGAGAGTACCACCAAAGCGACCTTTTCGGCCTTAAGCCGCTGCTCGAGGGCTTCAAGGTCAATGCGACCCGTGGCCGTCAGTGGAATGTGGGCCAGCTGTGCCCCGTAATTGTCCGCCAAAGCTTGGAAGGGGAGGAAAAGGGCGTGGTGGTCGTCTGCATTGACCAATATGGTGGTGTTGCAGAGATCTTTTGTGCCCACAGCCTGGGCCAATCCGTTGAGGCTCTCGGTGGTCCCGCTGGTCAAAATGAGTCCTTTGGAGTCGGCGTGAATGAACCGAGCGACCGTTTGGCGGGCCTTTTCGACGGCTTGTGTGGCCTGTCCAGCCACCCAGTGGGCACTCCGCCCCACATTGGCGTTGAGGGCCACTTGGGCGCTGGTCATTCGGTCGAGAACAGCCTGAGGGGTAGGGGTGGTGGCGGCGTGGTCGAAGTAGATGAGGGGGTGGCCGTGTACGGTTTGCGTGAGGCTTGGGCAGCTTTGACGAAGGGTATGGTGACGGGCCTCTGGGCTAAGGTCCTCAGGCTGGTCGATGTCTCTTAAAATTCCCCGGTCGTGCAGCGGCAGGGGACGAAAGCCGATGCGCTTGAGGAGCATCCGAGCCCCTTGATCGCCTTCGAGCGACTTGAGCTGGTCAAAAGCAGACCGTGGAAAGACCACCGGATTGCCCCGCTGACCATCAAAGACGGGTGCGATGACCGACTGGGGATATTGCGCCGCGGCTGCCAAGAGTTGTTGATAGCTGTCGACCGTCACAAAGGGCATGTCTCCGAGCACAATCAGGGCCGATTCGGCGTCTGGAATGGCATTGAGCCCACAGCGAATTGAACTGCTGAGGCCTTGTTCCGGGGTGGGGTTTTCGACAAAGTCCACCGCCAAGCCCTCAAGGGCATTGAGAATGTCTGCGGAGCCGTATCCCACCACCGCAAGGATCTGCTCACAGCCAGCCGCCAAGAGCTGCTGCACGACCACCCGAACCATGGGCAGCTGCTGCGGACCGGTGGGCAGGAGCAGCTTGTTTTCTGGGCCCATGCGCTGAGACTGCCCGGCCATCATGACCAATGCCACCGGCTGTGGGGTCTCTTTTGCTGTGGGGTTGGCCGTTTCTGCGGCCATTAGACCGCCCACACCCATGCGCTGAATGTCGACTGCAGCGGGAAGCACTCCGCACAGAACCTGCTGCAAAACAGAGTCGTAGCCCGTGGGTTTGAGTGCGCGTGCACAGCCTGGTATGCCAATGACAGCCGTGCCGTTCAGCTGACCAAGCAAAAGCAGATTGCCCGGATCGACGGGCATGCCCACATGAATCACCCTGCCTCCCAGAGACTCAATGGCCTTGGGGAAGTGGTCATTGGAGTCAGCAATGGCACTGGCCCCCAAAAATAAGATGGGTGCGCAGCCCTTTTGGGTGAGGGCGAGAATGGCGTCGGCGATGTCGACTTCTCGGTGTGTGCAGTATTCGATGTGGTCGATGTGACTCGAGAGCGTCTCAAGGCGGGTGCGCTGGGCTTGGATGGCTCGGTCGACCCATTTGGGGGGATGCGGACCGTGCTGTGAGACGATGAGCCCCACACGGTGAGGTTGGAGAGGGCTGAGGATGATGGTTTGTCCATCAATGCATCTCAGCGCCGCTGTGAGCTCGGCTTCAGAAATGGCATAGGGAATTAGCTTGATGCTCGCTACCAAGCTGCGTTCTCGGACCAAAGTTCGGTCTTTGGGGGTGGCAATGGTGATCTGCCAGCCCAGCTGATTGATCTGATGAATGAGCGTCTCCGGCACATGGAGGATGCCGTCGCTTTGGCTGCGCAGCTGGCAGCGTCCGGCCACGGGGCGTCCGACACGGATGCCGTCGCCACAGAGGGCTTCGGCCAGCCGCTGGGCAGCGGTGTCCTCGTCGATGTCATCGGCCTCCAGCGTGGCCACGGTGAGGCTTTGAACGCCCAGTGCTGCTAGGCGGTCGAGGGTGGGCTGTTCGAGTCGGGTGCCCTTGTTCAGGCGCAGGCCGTCTTGCGAAAAGCCGTGGGCCAGGATGGCATTCAGGCAGTTTTGGAGTGGCTGCGGACCGAACTTCATTCGGGCTGCCCCTTTCTCAGGACCTGTGTGCATTCGGCCAAGATGGCGGTGGCAATTTCCGCAGGCGTGGCTGCGCCGATGTCCAGCCCCACGGGCCCGTGAATCCGGTCAAGGGCTTCCGGAGGGTGTCCCGTTGCAGTCAACCGTGCCCGTCGGGCCGCATGGCTGCGTCGGCTTCCGAGGGCACCGATGTAAAAAACATCGCTGCTCAGGGCTACCTCCAAGCCGGGGTCGTCGATTTTGGGATCGTGGCTGAGCACCACCACAGCGGTGTGGCTGTCGAGGGGGAAGTCTTCAACCCACTCGTCTGCATAGGTGGTGTGCACCTGGGCATTGGGCCAGCGGTTGGCGGCTGTGAATGCAGACCGTGGGTCGACCACATGCACGGCGTAATCCAAAAGGGCAGCCATGGGGGCAAGGGCCTGTGCAATGTGCGATGCACCCACAATCACCATGCGCAGGCGAGGGGGGTACCGCCTAATCACGGCATCCGCACTGGTGTCGACCGCTTTGCCGTGGTGGCGGGTGAGGGGTTCCACTTGAGCGGCGCCTTGGTGCCAGCGCACCTGAATTGGCGTGCGTGCGGTGATGGCCTGAATGACTTCAGTCAGAAGGGCGGTGTCCACGGGCGTCAGAAAAATCTCAATCTCGCCACCGCAGGCCAAGCCCACGGTCCAGGCGTCTTCGGTGCTGACCCCAAAAGCGATTTGCCGTGACTCGCCCGTGTGGAGCACTTCTTGGGCGGCTTGGATGGTGGCACCCTCGACGCAGCCGCCGGAGACGGAACCTTCAAAATCGCCGCCGTCTCGAATGGCCATGTGGCTGCCCACCTGCCTCGGGGCACTGCCCCAGGTGCGCACCACGGTGGCCAAGACGGTCTGGTGTCCGTCCTCGCACCATTGGAGGGCCCTGCGCAATACGGACAGCTCATTCACTCGACATTCTCCTTGTCCCATTGAAGACGGCACCCTGCCGCTTTCGGGACATTTACAGGGGCTCTGTGCAAAGATAGAATAACGCAATGGAGCATGGAAGATGGATGTATTTTTAGCGGCCTCTGAGGCCATACAGGTGGGTCGGGCCTCGGTGCTGGCCACCGTCATTGGGGCCTATGGCTCCACCCCTCGGAAATCCGGCGCCCGAATGCTGATTTATGGCGATGGTCAGACCGTGGGCAGCATTGGGGGCGGTGAGCTGGAGCAGCGGGTCAAAGCCATCGCCCAGACGGTCTTGTCAACCGGCGATGCACAGCGGTACCGCACCACTGACGACTTGACGCTGGGCGGCTGTGCCGGCGACATGGAGATCTACATCGAGCCCCTCTCGGTACGCCCACAGTTGTACCTCTTTGGTTCAGGGCATGTGGCCCATGCGACCGTCCCGCTTTTGACTCAAATCGGCTTTGGGGTACATGTCATCGACGATCGGGCAGAGCTGCTCACCGAGGCGCGTTTCCCGGGTGTCAACCGCCACCTTCAGGATCCCATCGCTTTTGCGGCGGAGCTTGCGGGCGGGGAGAATGTGTATTGTGTGCTGATGACACACGAGCACAGTCGAGACGGTCAGCTGCTCGAGGTCTTGCTCGGAAAGCCCCACCGCTGGATTGGAATGCTCTCATCCAGCCGAAAGATGGCCCACATCACCACTGGCCTTCGAGACAGAGGCATTTCTGAGGAACAGCTGCGCTCTGTACATGCCCCGATTGGGCTCGACATCGGGGCGAGCAACCCGTCTGAGATTGCCGTGAGCATTGCGGCTCAGCTG
>JAYYJC010000119.1:0-2545 GCA_036146655.1 Myxococcota bacterium
TGGCTCTGACATTGGGTCTTTTTTAATGGCCACTGTTTCCGAAGGAAAACTTATTCCACCACTATTCACGCCTGCCACACGATAATACACGGTCTCACCATTGGCGACTTCATCAATGTATGTGGTGCCATTCACCATGACACCATTTCCCCATGTTCGACCATCTGAAGAACGAAACACCCGATAAGTTGACGCTTGATCCCCTAACAATCCGCCTGAGGGCCCTGGGTTCCAACTCACTTCGATGCCATCAGATGTGTTGATTGCCATCAAATGGCTTGGAGGTTCAGGCAAGTAAACCGGACTGGTGCCATCTTTTTGGGCAAAATACTGCACAATGCCCCTGTACATTGCACGAGCAGAGTCTCGCCTAAAAAAGGGTTCTTTTAATAAGCTGGAGTCCCATTCGTGGTCGTGAAATGCAAGTTCGACTAAAATTGCAGGTGTTTCATTGTTTGAATTGGGAGACACTTCAGCAAAGGCCGCAGATTTAACCCCCCTGTCAGACCAATTGCTGTCCCATTCACTTCGTATGACATCAACAAGTTCATTTTGCACAAGACCCGCAAGCGTACTGGAACCCGGATACGGATTGTCATGAATATAGGTCGAGGTTCCGGTTCCTCCGCCTGCATTAGAATGCCAAGACAGGTAAATGGCGTCTTCACCGGGTGGGTGTTCCCAATCAGCCCAACGAGAACGGGATGCAGGATCGTAACCATCCCCATACCCATAGGGGTCATAGACCGATGTAGGTGCCCCATTAAACTGCGTATACATCAGAGCACCCGACTCCCAGCGTGGCCGACCAGTGAGATCACCATTTCGCATCACATCACCCATTCCACCACCAATGCGAACAGCATCTGCAGACAACAACTTTCCGGTGTCATTGCCGTCTCCGACCAACTCAACGGTCAATGAGTTCACGCCGGCTTCTAAATAGAGCGTTTCAACATATTGCCATGTGACTCCATGAATGGTTTGATCATAAAAACGATTGATTGTTCCACCAAGGTGATGAATTCGATAGTGGGCCGCTTTCGAATTGTCACTCTCACCTTTCCAACTCACATAGACTGCATAATAACCGTCTTTGGGAACTTCTGGTATCCATTGTGCAACCCCTCCATTTGTCGCAGAAAATCGTCGGGTGCTGCCTTGTCGAAAAGGGTTTTCACCATAGAGATACGGTGATGTTTCCTTGAAACCATATCCAGGAGTACCATTGAAAAAGCCACCTCCAATTTCTGTATATCCAACACCATCGTTGTCAGAGATAGCCATATTGATATTGTGATCTCGCTCACGAGCCGTATAGACTGCTGCTCCAGCATTTTCCAAATATGCAGAAAGGTAAAAGTCCGATCCCTCCGCATTGTGAAAGTCTTCAATGGTGTCATATAAAATTCCCCTTTGAGTAGAGAATCTTCCTAAACTGTCGAACCAAATCCAACCATGGGCTTGCGACAAATACACCGCTTTACTGGTTAAGAATCCATTGTTCTCACCCGGTAAGTCCTCTCCACCCCATGGTGCTTGAACTGGTTCCTTCTCGGGTACATCTGGCAAACTTGGGAGCAAAGATTCGGCACGGACCCAATGCCCTTCAGCGTCCAATGTCCATAATCGAACCTCAGTGGAGCTGTCTGGAGAAGCACCAGCCGCTTCTTCCATGGCATCATCAAAATATTTATAATCGATGCTTGGAATGTAGTAATCAAAGGGTTCAGCAAAAAGCAGCGGTGACAATAGGTAAAGCATGACCTTTTCCTGTTCAGACTAAAGTAGATGATGGCAGCAACATACGGCTTGAATATAGCGTTCATTGATGGTTTTTTAAAGCCTAGACTATAATTATTATTCAGAGACATGACCTCAACTCAGTCCGGACAATAAAACACGCAATCGAAATGCTATAACGAAGGAGAGGTTTTCTCCATGCGAATCTTAATTGCCTATCCACCCCTTTCTTCCCAAAAGGGGTCTCCAATGCTGACTCAGAACCGTCAGTTCCAATGGTTTCATGAGCCAAGCTTTTTGTATCCATGTGTCCCAGCGCAGGCCGCATCGTTATTGCAAGCTTGTGGACACGAAGTACAGTGGTGCGATGCGCATGCAGAAGGCAAAGATTGGCCTCAGTTCTTAAGACTACTTCTCCGATTTAAACCAGAAATGGTCAGCATTGAAACAAAGGGGCCTGTGGTTCGACAACACTGGGCCATCATTGGCGAAATCAAATCAATATTACCAGATTGTGTGTGCGTTCTGATGGGGGATCATGTTTCGGGTAACCCCAAAGAAACCATGACGGAATCAAGAACAGATTTTGCATTTGAGGGCGGTGATTGGGACTTTATGCTGCAAAACCTTGTGGAGCATCTCACACACCAAACCCCATTAAAAAGTGGGGTTTGGTACCGAAACGCAGCTGGTGAGATTGAGTCTACTGGCCCCTATAAAGCGTATGGAGATCTCAACGATTTGCCCTTTATTGATCGACACCTGACCAATGCACATCTTTATTTTGAAAAGTGGAAAAAGC